>JAYUYI010000499.1:0-3725 GCA_043752545.1 Thermoleptolyngbya sp. | reverse complement strand
ATAATTTGCCCTAAGAGGAAATGGCGGTTCACGCCTAAAGAAAATGGCGGGTTCACAGCAAGCGTGAACCGCCATCGCTGATGAGTCAGTTTAGTCAGTTGCTAGTTAACGCGATGTGCAACTTTACCGTTGAAACCCTTGATTTCCTGGGGGGTGGGCATCTTGCCCGCCCAGGGTGGACGGGCGAGACGCCCATCCCACAAGACTTTAGATCAAGTTGCACATCGCGCTAATTAACCCGCCGCTACAGCATTGGCCCAGTCTTTTGCCCAGGCCAAGTTTTGCTGCACCCGTTCTGCATTGGCCGCTTCGGAGTATAGCCGCAACACGGGTTCTGTGCCACTAAAGCGGATCAGCAGCCAGCTTTGATCGGCCAGTTGAAACTTGTAGCCGTCGATGTCAATGTAACTGGTGACGGCTTGCCCGCCGATTTCGGTAGGGGGTTGGGTTTGCAATTCGGTGAGCAGGCGCGATCGCACGGCCATGCTGGCTAGCGGTAAGTCGATCCGGTCATAGTCTGAGGTAAAGTTGGTTCTGGCCTGGAGGTCTGCATACTGGTCACTCAAGTCCCTATCTGCTCCCACCACGGCTTCTAGCACATACAGAGCCGAAAGCAGCGCGTCGCGTTCGGGAATGTGGTTGCCGTAGCCAATGCCTCCCGATTCTTCACCGCCCAAAAACACGGCAGATTCTAACATCCGATCGGCGATGTATTTGTAGCCAATTGGGGTTTCATGAACCGATAGGTCAAACAGCTTGGCCACGAGTGGAATCAGGTTGGAGCCGCTAATAGTTTTGACAATTTCGCCCGTAAAGCCTCGGTGGGTGGACAAGTGCTGAATCAGGATAGGGATCAAAACCTGAGAACTCAGAAAGGTTCCTTGGCCATCGACAGCGGCAATGCGATCGCTGTCGCCATCAAACACTAAACCCACCACTAGCTCGTCGGCAGATTTCCGTTCGTAGGTTTTGATTTGGTGCAGTAAATCGGGCAGGTAACGGGGCAGGGGTTCGGGGGCACCGCCGCCAAATGTGGGATCGGCATCGCCGTTGAGTTCGCGGATGGCGATCCCCAGCAGTTGTTCTAACCCCCCCGCCGCCGCACCGTGCATCACATCGGCAAAGACGGTGAGCTTACCGCTGGCGATCGCCTGCTTCAACCGCGACACATCTACTTTGGCCTGTAGCCCTTCACAGTAGCTAGTCCATGGGTTAAACGATTGCAGCATGCCTCGGGTGGCGGCAGGCGGCAACGGCTGAGATAGCAATGCCTCAATGGTCTGCGTCACCTCGGGGGGAACAGAGCCACCAAACCCGCCCTTTACCTTTAAACCTGAATAGGCGGCTGGGTTGTGGCTAGCAGTAATGACAATTGCCCCTAGAGCATTGAACTGCTTGGCCGCCCAGCTAAAGGCAGGCGTGGGCGCAAAGCACTCCGACAACATGACATCAAACCCAGCCGCTTGAAGAGATTCGGCGGCGGCAAGGGCAAATTCTGGCGATAGGAAGCGGCGATCGTAGCCGACAATCATCAGCCGATTGCCTGTCTGATCGCCGTAGGCTTGCTCTAACGCCAAGGCGGCACGGGGAGCGACATCCATCACTCGTTCAAAGGTGAAGTCTGCTGCAATCATGCCCCGCCAACCGTCTGTACCAAAGGCAATGGGCTTATTGACAAATGACGCTGGTGAGAGATGAACTGTCATGACCAACTCCGCTCAGTTAAGGGGCTAGGGTTCAGCAATAATCAAAAATTAAATTAGAAATCAAATTAAAAGCAATTAAATCAGGCCGATTGACTGCACGGGAGCGATGCCAGCACGAACAGTATGGTTCATGATTGTTCATCCAGCTCCCAATACAACTACATCCAGAGAAATTGTATTCAGGAATTGCCGCACAGGCTAGTCAACCGCAGCCACATGCTGAATACTTGTTTCAAATAGGTTAATTCCTTCATTGAAACTACACTAAAGCACCTTCACACAATCTCGTCCTTGGCATTTGGCTTCACGTAGCGCTTGTTCGGCGCGATGCAGCACGCTGTAGGCATCGCGATCGCGGCTTGGATCTTGGTGGGCAATGCCAAAGCTAGCCGTTACCGCTATTGGCCCAGAGCTGGTTTCAACGGGGTTGGCATGGATGGCTAGGCGCAGCCGCTCGGCTACATCCATCGCATGGCTTACCGTAGTTTCGGCCAGTAAGACGACAAATTCTTCGCCGTCATATCGATAGGCCGGAGTTTCTTGGCGTAAATGCTTTTGAAACCGCTGCGCCAAGTTTTGCAAAATAATATTGCCTGTTTGGTACCCGTGAGTATCGTTAATCAGTTTAAAGTAGTCGAGGTCGCAAAAGATAATGCTGAGCGGTGGTTGCACTGTCCACAAGGCTCGACTGCTGAGGTGTTCTAATTCTCGATCGAGGGCTTCGCGGTTGAGTAATTGGGTTAACTCGTCACGCAGGGGATGCCCCTGAAGGAGTAGGTTGCGAAGGTGCAAGGCATCATGCCGCTGCCAAAGCTGTGGGTGATACTGGGCGTTGGTTAGGGCGATCGCCAGATGGTCGGCTATTTGCCGTGCCGTTTGCAGTTCTTCTAACCGATAGGCGGGCAAAGGCTGATACGATAATAAGCCAATCACGCCAAAAAACTCTGCCTGGATAAAAACTGGAATGATTAGAGCGGAAGTGGCTTCTAGGTTGTTTAAACAGGCTTGCAGCGAGTCTATTTCTAGGTCTGTTGCTGGTAGATCTGTTACTGGTAAATCTGCGGTTGGCTCTACATCTAATCCATGGGTAACGGCGGGTACTTGTAAGTAGGACACCCCCTCTTGCAAGAATGCCTCTTCTACCGCCCGCCAGGGTACTTGCTCCAGTACGTCTGGATTGGTGGGAGGCAGGTCTTGGTCTGGCACCTCCCAATAACTCATGACGTTAGCCTGCTGCTCTCGCAGCCGGATCAAAAAGCAGCGATCGCATCCTAGCGCTTGCCCTAGTTCGGCAACAATTTGTTCGACCACTTCATCTGTGTCGAGGCTGGAATTGAGTAATTGGGCAACCCGACCCAGTAGCGCTATTTGCTGGCGCGATTGATGTAGCCGTTGCTGCCAATAAAGGGCGCTGTACAGCAATCCTAATTCTTGAGACTGTGCGGTTAATGCCGTTAAGTCATCCGGACTCCATCTGTTGCTAGCCGGTGCGGTTGTCGGTGCGGTTGTCGGTGCGGTAGCAGGGTGCTCGGCACGCTGTAGCTGTAAGAGCAGCTGAAGCATTCCAGGAGCAGTAGGAGGGCTAGATTGATGGAAGGGGTGCGACCAGACCACAGGCACCACCAGGTCGCCAGAATCTAATTGGGTGAGATGGGGCGATCGCCGTTGTTCTACAATCCACGCGGGCAGCACCACGGGCGCGGCAGCGATTTCCACGCGAGATATCGGGTTCTGCTCAGCGCTGTTGTGCTGCCCTGCCCGGATAGAATAGACCCGCTGCTGCCCTAGCGGCTCTTCAAACCCTACCCATAGGGCACAATCGGCCTGATAAGTAGTGGCGATCGCCACTACTGTCTGCTGCAACAACTGCTCCATTGAATCAAGATCGAGCACAGTCTGACTCACCGATGGATCAGCCCCTTTCAATGCGTTCATAGATCTCGCCCAATTACTACTGCTGCGGTTTGCTCCTATCCATGACTGCACCCTAGCCCCAATCTCAACATTTCTAGATGGCTT
>JAYUYI010000498.1:0-3752 GCA_043752545.1 Thermoleptolyngbya sp. | reverse complement strand
ACTCAGCGTTGCCCGCTGCATCGACCCAGCCCAAAGGTGCCGCATAGAGCGATCGCCCAAATGGCTCATATCGCTGAATTTCTTCACAGGCGCGATCGCGGGGCATCCCGGCAACGGCAGGGGTGGGGTGCAGATCGGCCAGCAATTCTAGCGGGTGGAGTTGGAGGGGCAAGGTGGCTGTAATCGGCGTGTGGAGGTGCTGAATGTTAGACAGGCGCAGCAGTTCTGGGGTGGCGGGCACCTGGGGCGTGAGGCCAAATTGAGACAGGCGATCGCGCAGAAAATCTACCACGACCTGATGTTCGTGCCTTTCTTTGGGGCTTTGAAGCAGGCGGCGACCTAAAACAGCATCCACTTGCGAGGTGGTGCCGCGTGGTGCAGAACCGGCTAACGCATCACTAATTAGGTGGCGATCGCCAATACTAATTAGGCGTTCTGGGCTAGCTCCAATAAACGTTTTTCCGGTACCGTGTCCTACCGAAAAGATATAGCAATCGGGGTGCAGTTTTCGGAGATTATCTAATGAGGAAATCCACTGAAACGGCAAATGTGAAATCACATCTACCGCATGAGCCAAAACTAACTTATTCAAATAGTTTTGCTGGATGCTTTTTAGTGTTGCTGCAACGGCTGATTTGAAATCATGGGTATCGACCATTTGCCATCGAGTTAGACCCTGATCAAACTCATCAGAAATGTTGAATACTCCGTAGGATGACTGTTGAATAGCCTGAAGCTGTTGTTCAAATTCATCGGTCAAATTGATCAGATTGCTATGCGGCTGAATTAGAAAATTTGCAGTAGCAATGCAACTGTCATGCCGCCGCAAAATCTGCCATTTAGGTAAGAAGACAGTCGCTCCTGGGAAGGGGAAATCGACCCCGCACGGCTGATCAAAAAAAGTAAACGCACAAAAAAATCGAGGTGTATCCAAACCAGCTTTAAACCCATCTACATGGGACAGATAATTTAGATCAGCTTGAATGTAGGCTTGAATTGTTTCAAACCGGCTTTTCCCTTCTGTAGCAAAGGATGTAACGGCACCAAAAGCGGCGATCGCCTCCCCCCTAAACGGATTTTCTAAATAAAAATGAGGCTGTTGAACGTCGGCCACTTGTTGTAAAGTCGCTAGCGGATCAACCGCTTCAATGACCATCGAAATGCTGGCAATATGGGGATGATTTTGCTCGACAGATTTTTGCTGGCAGGCCAAGAAAAATTGATACAGCGTTTTATGATCGTGCAGAAGATGAAGTCGATAGGGTACAACTGGCATAAGTGCAACAACCGTAATGAGTTGGCTTCGGAAATGAATCAAACGAGCAAAAAAACGCCCGAAAATACCCTGAAATCTCGATGTGCCTAGGGTTTGTGGGAATGTGTCTACTACAGGTAACATACTTCGGGAAGTCTAGCTAGCTACCCGCTCCAGTTCAGGTGCACGGCTGCGATTGCAGCCGTTAGGCTCTCTCGCCTCGATCAGGTTCTACCTTGCCAAACGAGATCAAAAACGAGGCTGAGAAAAGTCAGGCTCTACCGTCACTTTCCCGATTTATCCCTTGAATTTGGGCTTAGATCTAGGCTGGGTGACACACCCAGAATGGCTATCAAACCCATCCCCAAGCTCCGCCTAGATGGCTCGGCGATAGTCACAAGTCTTTACAGAGGTGGGGCGCACTGAGCCGCAAGGAGGGAGGCGGCAAGGCGTAGAATAATTAAGCTTCTAGTTCCTAATAGTCCTGAGATTGCCCTGAGATTGCCCTGAGATTGCCCTGGTTTATCAATCCTTCCTTCCCCCCTGCTGCCGATGACGCCAAAGCCATTTCGATCCGCCAACGCTCAACCTCCCCAAGCCCAGCGATCGCCCTCCAAAAAGCTGTGGTTAGCGGCCATTAAACCCCCTATGTATAGCGTGGCTATTATGCCAATTGTGCTGGGAACTGCGATCGCCTTCCACGAAACTCAAACGATTCATAGCGCTATTTTTCTCACATTTTTGGTGTCCGCAATTTTGATCTTGGCCTGGGAAAATATCACGAATGATGTGTTTGATTCGGAAACAGGAATTGATCAAAATAAACATCATTCTTTAGTAAATTTGACCGGCAAAAAAAACCTGGTATTTGCCATTGGCAATTTATTTTTGGGGCTGGGTCTATTGGGCATTGGAGCGATCGCCATCTGGCAACAAGACGTGACGGTGCCGGGACTGATTCTGCTGTGCTGTGCGCTGGGCTATGCCTATCAAGGCCCGCCCTTTCGCTTGGGCTACCAGGGGCTAGGAGAGATCCTTTGTTTCTTTGCCTTTGGCCCCTTAGCCGTTTCGGCGGCGTACTATAGCCAGAATCAGTCGTGGTCATTTACCAATGGGGTGGCGTCGATCATCTTGGGCCTCAGCACCAGTCTGATTCTGTTCTGCTCTCATTTTCATCAAGAAGCCGACGATCGAGCGGCAGGCAAGCGATCGCCGATTGTGCGGTTGGGTACCCGGCGTGCGGCTCAGCTATTGCCGTGGCTCTGCGGCAGCTTGTTTGGGCTGACGGTTGTATGTGTCTTGCTGCAGATTTTCCCTGCTTGGACGCTGCTGATTTTTGCCAGCCTGCCCCCGGCCATTCGGCTTGTGCGCCATGTTTCTGCCCATCACCACCTCCCGGAACGGGTCAGCAACTGCAAATTCATCGCTGTCAACCTGCATTTCTGGAGCGGTGTGCTGCTGTGCATCGGCTTTCTCCCATAAGAGTGCTGCCCATAAAACTGCCGTAAACCGCCACAGGCCGCAGCGGTTCAGAAAACCGTTATCCTAAAGATGAGCAAGACATTAAGTTTCGTTATCTTTTACGGAAGCATCGGTGCAAGAGGATTTCAGATTAATTGTTGATCTCGTCATCGTGCTGGCGGCGGCGGCAGGGGGCGGATTAATTGCAGCACTGTTGCGACAACCCGTGTTGTTGGGATATTTGCTGGGTGGGGCGATTGTTGGACCTGCCGGGTTGGGGCTGGTCAAAGAATTGATTCAGGTGGAAACGCTAGCCCAGTTTGGGGCGGCGTTTCTGCTATTTGCGCTGGGGGTAGAGTTTTCCCTAGCCGAGCTAAAAAAAGTCAAGGGCATTAGCTTGGGCGGCGGCACGCTCCAAATTCTGCTGACGATTCTGCTCACTACTCTGATATCGCTGGCCACTGGCTGGGTTACCTCTCCCGCCCAGGGTATTTTTCTGGGTGCCATTTTGTCACTGTCGTCTACGGCGGTGGTGCTGAAGTGCCTGATGGAGCGCAACGAAACTGAAACGCCGCACGGGCGGGTGATGCTGGGCATTTTGGTAGTGCAAGACCTGGCGCTGGGGCTAATGCTGGCGGTGCTGCCAGCGCTCGACAGCCCCGCCGAAGAAGTAGGGTTGGCGGTGGGGATGGCGTTGCTCAAGACGGCGCTGATTGCCGGGGGGGCGATCGCCGCTGGGATTTGGGTGATTCCGCCGCTGCTGCGGATGCTGGCGCGCACCGAGAGCCGCGAACTGTTTTTGCTGGGTGTAGTGGCGCTGTGCCTAGGGATTGCTCTGTTGACGGAGTACCTGGGGCTGTCGATTGAAATGGGCGCATTTATCGCCGGGTTGATGATTTCGGAGGTGGAGTATGCCGATCAGACCCTCACCTACGTTGAGCCAATCCGCGATATTTTTGCCACCCTGTTTTTTGCCGCAGTGGGCATGCTGATTGACCCGCTGTTTATTTGGAATAACCTGGAGCTGATTCTGGGC
>JAYUYI010000497.1:0-3757 GCA_043752545.1 Thermoleptolyngbya sp. | reverse complement strand
GGCTGACGCATTGCTCCTAACTCTAGAGTTCTCCAGTCCGAGTTCTTCAGTCCGAGTTCCAAACCTAAGACTACTTTATTCCCCGATTTAGCGATACGTATGAGCACACAGCTGAGTGACTTGGAAGGCCAGATGCGAACGTTGCAACAGGAAGCGCAGGGGGCGATCGCCACTGCGACTTGTTTAGAAGACCTAGAGCAACTCCGAATCAAATATCTGGGCAAAAAGGGGAGTTTGGCTCAAGTGTTAGGCAGTATGGGCAAGCTTGATGCCGCTGAACGGCCTCGGATTGGGGCGTTGGCCAATGAGGTGAAAGAAGCCCTACAGGCCAGCTTAGAGCAAACTCGAACTGCCCTGCAAACTGCCCAGATTGAGGCTCAGCTAGCGGCAGAAACGTTAGATGTGACGATGCCGGGTGTGTTTATGCCGCAGGGGAGCAGCCACCCGCTCACGAGCACGATTGAACGCGCGCTAGATATCTTCGTGGGCTTGGGCTACACCGTTGCCCAAGGCCCTGAGATGGAAAGCGACTACTACAATTTTGAAGCGCTGAATACGCCGCCCGA
Organism: Thermoleptolyngbya sp.; assembly: GCA_043752545.1. Taxonomy (GTDB): domain Bacteria; phylum Cyanobacteriota; class Cyanobacteriia; order Elainellales; family Elainellaceae; genus CASBQJ01. Next base: position 3,191 of record JAYUYI010000497.1, on the reverse strand, counting down.
TCACCCGGCGCGCGACATGCAAGACACGTTTTACTTGCCAGACGGTAACCTGTTGCGCAGCCACACCTCTACTGTGCAAATTCGCTACATGGAAGAAAACGAGCCTCCGATCCGGATTGCGGCTCCCGGTCGGGTGTATCGGCGCGATACCGTAGACGCCACCCATTCGGCAGTATTCCACCAAATCGAGATTTTGGCTGTAGATGAAGGGCTAACCTTCACAGACTTGCGGGGCACGATCAAGGTCTTTTTGGAAGAGATGTTTGGCGATATTGCGATCCGGTTTCGCCCCAGTTTCTTCCCGTTCACCGAGCCATCAGCCGAGGTAGATGTGCAGTGGCGCGGGCGCTGGCTAGAGGTGCTGGGTTGCGGCATGGTAGATCCAAATGTGCTTAAGGCCGTGGGCTATGACCCGGAGGTGTATACCGGGTTTGCGGCGGGGTTTGGGGTGGAGCGGTTTGCTATGGTGCTACACCAAATGGCCGACATTCGTGATTTGTATAAGAGTGACCTGCGGTTTTTGCGGCAGTTTTAAGCCTAGCCGCTGCGCTGGCCCGGGCGGTCTCTGCCCATGGGATGGGTCAATCAATGTTAGGTTTGATGCAGTTCTGTGATTTTCTCTTTAGCGTTTGTTATGCGTGTATTTCAGCCTCTGTTCGGCATCATTTTGACCTTGTTGGTGTGGGTAATGGCGGTTCCCCTGTCCGCCCAGGCTGCCAGTTCTGCCGCTATTCGAGCCTATGACGATGTGGAGTCCAGCAGCAAAGATTTCTCAAATCAGAGCTTAATTCGCGCGGAGTTTGCCAACGCTAGATTGAAAGGGGCTAACTTCAGTGGCGCTGACTTGCGCGGGGCGGTGTTTAACGGCTCAGATTTGAAGCAGGCTAATTTGCGCGGGGCTGACCTGGCAGACGCGATCGCCTACATTACCAATCTGGCCGAAGCCGATTTGAGTGATGCGGTGCTGACGTCGGCCATGTTGCTGAAGTCTAACTTTAGGGGTGCAACGGTAACTGGAGCCGACTTTAGTTTTGCAGTGCTTGACGGAGATCAGGTGGTGGGTTTGTGTGTGTCGGCCACGGGCGTGAATCCAGTAACGGGTGTAGACACGCGAGAGTCTTTGAACTGCAAAGAATAAGCTAGCCGCTGGGTTCGGCCATGTTCGGTTACAGGTTCGGCTATGTTAAAATTGCGCCGCCCATGAGCTTTTGGTAACGGTAGGCGAGTTCTACTTTCATGGCACCCCAGCGATCGAGAGTGGGGTCTTTTTCCATGGCTGTTTCGGCAGCTTCTCGCGCCAAGTTCAACACGTCTTGGTCATTCACCAAGCTGGCGAGGGCAAAATCTGGTAAGCCCGACTGCCGGGTGCCCAACACCTCACCAGGTCCACGAAACCGCATGTCCATTTCTGAAATAAAGAAGCCGTCCTGCGACTGTTCTAGCACCTTCAGCCGCTGACGGGCGGTCTCAGCCTTACTGCTGCTCATCAGCAAGCAAAATGACTGGGCGGCACCACGCCCAACGCGACCGCGCAGCTGGTGTAGCTGCGACAGGCCAAATCGTTCGGCATGTTCAATTAGCATGACGCTGGCGTTGGGCACATCTACGCCGACCTCTACGACAGTGGTGGAAACGAGAATCTGGGTCTGGCTGTCGCGGAATTGGGCGATCGCCTGCTTTTTCTCGGCAGAGGTCATGCGGCCATGCAGCAGCCCGACTTGAAACTCAGGAAAAATGGTGTCGCGTAGCCGCTGATGTTCATCAATTGCTGATCTCAAGTCCAGCTTTTCAGATTCTTCCACCAGGGGCAGCACCACATAAATTTGTCGCCCTTGGGCAATTTCGCGCCGCATCAGGTCGTAGGCGTGCGATCGCTCCTTGGCCGTCAGCACATTGGTTTGAATCGCCTTGCGACCGGGCGGCAACTCGTCAATTTGGCTCACATCCAGGTCGCCGTGCAGCGTTAGCGCTAGGGTGCGAGGAATGGGAGTGGCAGTCATCGTCAGCACATGGGGATGGTCACCTTTTTGCTGAAGCCGTGCCCGCTGATGCACCCCAAAGCGGTGCTGTTCGTCGATTACGACTAGCCCCAAGCGAGAAAATTTGACCGGGTCTTCAATCAGCGCATGGGTGCCTACCAGCAGCGGCAGCGCCCCTGTTTCCAAATCAGCAAAAATCTGGCGACGTTTCGCCACTTTGGTCGAGCCAGTCAGCAGTTCAACGGGCAGATGCAGCAGGTTGAACCATTCCACCAGTTTGCGATAGTGCTGCTCCGATAGCACCTCGGTGGGAGCCATCAGCGCCGCCTGGTAACCCGCTTGAATGGCGGACAGAATGGCCACCACGGCTACCACGGTTTTCCCGGATCCCACGTCGCCCTGCACCAAGCGGTTCATGGGGGCAGGAGTCTGCAAATCGTTGAGAATGTCGTTGACCACCCGCTGCTGTGCGCCAGTAAACTGAAACGGCAGCACCCGATAGAATTCGTCAATCAGCTGTCCAGTTGGGGCGAGTACGGCGCTGGTTTGCTGCTGTCGCTGGTTTTGCCGCCGTTTGAGTAAGCCCAGTTGCAGGTAAAAGAATTCGTCAAAGACTAGGCGATGGCGGGCAGCGGCGAGTGCGTCCCCGTCGGGCGGAAAGTGAATGTGGGCGATCGCCTCCTGAATCCCAATCAGCCCATACTTTTCGCGCAGCCCCTCCGGCAACGCTTCCGGTAGCAGATTGACAGCAGGCAGAGCCGCCATCACCGCTTTGCGCACCACATCGGCCTGCACGCCTTCTGTTAGCGGGTAGATCGGCACCACCCGCCCCACCTTCATCGACTCAATTGATCCGCCGGAATGGTCAATGACTTCAATTTGGGGATCATCGAGCGTCAGGCCATACTTGCTCTGCTTCACCAACCCCGACGCGGCCACAATTGCACCGGGAGGGTACATCCGCCGCTGTTGCTCTTGCCAGCCCCGGTTCTGAAAGCGGCTACCTGCATAAAAGCGGCTAAGTTTGAGCTGCTCAGTACTGTCACGCACGACTAGTTCAAAAATAGTCAGCTTGGGGTTCCGGGGGCTGTTAAAGCAGGTGCAGCTTTTAACCGTGGCAATCAGGGTCACGGTTTCTCCGGGCGTCAGCTGGCGAATGGTGACTTGGCGGGCATAGTCAAGATGGTCGCGGGGATAGTAGTAAAGTAAATC
>JAYUYI010000496.1:0-9123 GCA_043752545.1 Thermoleptolyngbya sp. | reverse complement strand
TTGCCGAGCATGTTCTGTGCTGTGATCCCCGTGCCCGTCGGGACCTGCTCGTTATCGTCGTACAGCGCCTGAAGTGTCGCAGCATGCCGCTCATGGTTCATCCAAAACTGCTTCTGATAGCCAGCTTGACCTGCAATCTTGCTGTCGAGCCAACCCTTCAGCTTGGAATTTTCGACCGTAGCGCGGTGCAACAGATATATAAGGATAAGGGTTAACGTCGTAAGGCGTTGCTGGCCATCAACAACATCATAAATATAAAACGTGTTGGAACCAACAGGTTCTCTCTCTCTTGTTTTTAGACAAACAATAGTTGCCATAAAATGTGTTCTTTCATCGTACTTTTCTCTTGCAACCTGAAGTTTTCTAATGTCCTCAAACAGTTCATCCCTCTGTTTTTTTTGCCAACTATAATGACGTTGGTACTCAGGAATTCTGAAAAGTTTATCGCTCAAGATTACGATTAAAGGCTTGAATTCAGGCTGAATCATTCTGCATAAACTCTAAATGAGTAACACTATTATATATTGATTTCTCATCTCCATCAAAGCACTGTCTTACTGGTAATCAAAGCACTCTCTGACTTTGCACACGTACAAAAGATACTCTTGAGAATCATTTAAGGCGGTATAACTAATGGATCGCTGCCGACCTGCCCCGACGCAGGTCGGCATAGGCGGCATACACACCCTGAACGTTGTACCAGTTGAGAAAGATTCGGGACAGCTCTAAGGCTAGCTGTGGCTTACCTTGATCGATTAGCCACTGAAGCAGCGGTGCTAATGTCCGTTCATTGAGTTGCCCCCCGAGCGAGAGCAGACCCCAGAGGACGCGGTGCAGCCAGGTCATTTGGATCATTAACCGCACATCCCAGGTCGGGTGTTTTTGATAAAACAAGACGCCCATGCGGCCCCGCTGAATTTCTTTGTCGATTAGGTTTGGAATTTGGCTGAGGGTAAAGGGTGGATGCCAGTGATAGCCAACGGCATCCGGGCATTTGATCAAGGTTAAGTCCAGCTGCTTTAGGCGCACCCCCAGCTCCAAGTCTTCCCAGCCATATAGCTGAAACCGCGTATCGAACAGACCCGCTTGGTCGAGCCAGTGACGGGCGATCGCTACATTTCCGGTGGCAAAATAGGCTGCCGAAAAATCGGTAACTTTGAACGGCTCGGTGGTGGGTTGGTCAAAGTTGCAGGTGTTGATCACTCGACCATAGGTGAAAAGGCGATCGCTGCCCAAGCGCTGTTGACCGCGCTGTAAGGCATCGGCATGGGACTGCAAAAATACCTCAGTCACGACTAAGTCGCTGTCGATAAAAATAATCGTGTCACCTGTAGCCGCTGCCACACCCAAATTGCGAGCTGCCGCTGGGCCTTGGTGGTCTTGCTGCAACAGCCGCGCATGAGGAAACATGGCACCCTGGCGATGCAGCCAACCCACTGTGTCATCGGTAGACCCGTCATCCACCACCACCACCTCATACCTCGCCACGCTCCCACCTGAGCGAAGTGCCTGAGCTTCCAGCGCCATCAGACACTTTTCTAAAATCGGCTTGCGGTTGTAAGTGGGAATGACGACGCTAAAAAACACAGCTTTTAAAAATACAGTCCTCATCCAGGATAGTGAATTTGTTCGCTCTTAGGTTTAGCTCTTGGGTTTAGCCCTGAATCTAGCCCTGAATATGACAAATCTTACCCTTAGGGATCTACGGCTTAATAAAGTCCCAATTTTTTGTGGGGTGGGCATCTTGCCCGCTCTTAATGACTGGGCGGACAAGATGCCCACCCCACAAGAGATAGAGAAGATGGGGATTTTATTTTCTTGCAAGTCCCTTACTTGTCTTTGATCCGAACGCCAACAACCGGGGCATTAAAGCGATAGGTCGTGCCCTCCAGCTCCAGAGGCGTACCTACCTTGACCTTACTGTTACCCAGCACAGGGCCATCATCCGTCACTTGCGCTTCGCCAGCCAAGGTAATGATCATGTCCAGCGTGTAGTTTAGCTCAGGGCGAGGGTCGGGCTGAGCCACTACAGAGCCATCGGGCTGCGGTACCGCCACTGTTCGGGGCAGCGATTTTACTGACACCAAATCCAACTCTCCGTAAGGCTGGTTACGGATAATTACATTTACTTTTTCGGTAGCTTCTATGCTCTTGAGTAGGGCTTGGGGATCACTTACCGTTAATCCTCTAACCATGGCGTCTACTTCGACCACTTTATTCTCCACGCCAATTTGTGCTACCGACGAGCCAGACGTACCCGGAAACAGAAAAATTCCAGCTACCACGAGCAAAAGCACCAGCGCCGCCCCTAAGTCAAGGATGTTCACTTTGCCAAAGAGCCGCCCTTGTGAGTCCAAAATAGCCATGTATACGTTCCATTCAATGAAAGAAAAACCAGCTACCTTACTCATGATGCAGAATTTGCATGATTGCAAGATCCACCTACGCGAGATTTTACAGGGCTTCGGACACTGTGTGCATAGATGTGTGTGAGGATTTCAGTTTCAGGCGGGGTTGAGGTCGCAATTTTTAGCCCTGCAAGCCAAAGGCTGCTCCGTTAATTCCGTTACTATTGCTCTAGAGGTAAACCCTCACCGCAATCTCTCAGACTTCGCTGCCGGCAACATTCTTCATGTCACCTACGTCTAGCAGCCTAGGCTTACTGCACACTGCTTTTTTACCTGCGCTATGACTCATTTTCTTGGTTCTATGGCTGGTCAATTGCGTCGCCGCTGGATGTATGGATTGCTCTCGCTTTTGATAGCGGCTAGCCTTGTGCTGGTCAACCCGACTCTCTCTCACGCTCAGACCGTACCCCGCTGGCTCCAACTGCTGTTTCGGGGTGTGCAAATTATCCAGCTATCCAATATTTCAGATAACCAAGAAGTGCAGCTGGGGCAGCAAATTAACCAGCAGTTGACCACCCGGCAGTTTCGCATGTACAGCGATCGCAGCATTAACGAGTATGTCAATCAAGTGGGTCAACGGCTAGTTCCCGCCAGCGATCGCCCCAACATTCCCTACACCTTTCAAGTCGTCGATACCACCCAGGTCAATGCCTTTGCCACCATGGGCGGCTTTGTCTATCTCACCACAGGTCTCCTCAAAACCATCGATCAAGAAGCTCAGATGGCGGGTGTGCTGGGGCATGAAATCGGGCATATTGCGGCGCGCCATGCCGTGACTCAAATGCGAGAGCGCGCCGTAGCGGCAGGTGTGGCCACAGCAGCGGGATTAGACCGCAACCAAGCCGTCAATATTGGGGTAGAACTAGCGCTCAACCGCCCCAACAGTCGGCGCGATGAGTTTGAAGCGGATAGCAAAGGGTTAGCCACCATCAAAACAGCAGGCTATGCTCCCAGCGGCATCGTCACATTTCTAGAAAAACTGGGCACCCAGCGCTCTGTCCCGGCGGTACTCAGCACCCACCCGGCCACAGCCGATCGGATCGCTCGCCTGCGGCAAATGATTGACCCGGCCACAGCCAACGTTGGCACTGGACTGGATCCGGCAGCATATCAAGCCCGGATTCGACCGCTGCTGCGAGGTTAGTTCTGCTGATTTGTGGGCGATCGCTGGCTCAAATAAACCAGTAAGCCTGTCAGGAGCAACATTCCAGTTCCATATTTCACGGCATCGGGGATAGCCGGGTTGGGCGAGAAGAAGCCCTCAATCAACCCGGCGATCACCAGCATGGGAATTACCCCAAACATCAGCTGCGCCGCCTGAGCGCCATAATACTTCAGGGCATCGGCACGACGAAATCGACCTGGAAATAAGATGGCTCGTCCTAGTAAAAAGCCTGCTGCCCCGGCCAAGAAAATAGCGGGCAACTCCAGCGCGCCGTGGGGAAACACAAACGCCCAAAACGGGTAGGCGAGGTTGTTTTGACCAACTAGCGCACCAATGGAGCCGATCATTAACCCGTTCAGCAAGATGATGTAGGTTGTGACAATCCCCGCCGTCATCCCACCTGCTACCGCTGCAAATGACACCTTGAGGTTGTTAATCATGATGCTGCTGGAGGCAAAAGGTTCAACTCCCACAATTGAACCCATCCATAGTTCTTGGCGATCGCGCACTTGTGAAATTAGATCTGCGGGTACCAGTAGCGCCAAAAAAGCAGGGTCGCGCCACGCAAACCACCAAGCCATTAGCCCTGCTGCCGCAAACAGCCCGGTTGCTAGCGCCACATATCCGGCGCACTGCTGCACCACTGCCGGCAACCCCCAGCGATAAAACGCCCACAGCGCCTGCCATTCTTGCCGCCGCAAACCCTGGTAAATTTGGGCATAGCCTCGACTGGTCAAGCGTTGCAGATCTTGGACTAAAACCTGACCTGCCTGCTGAGTCCGCGCCCGCGCCAGATCTGCCGCCACAGAACGATAGAGGCTGGCCAACTGATGGATCTGGGCGGGAGTCATCGATCGCAACCCTCGTTTTTCCGCCTGTTGCAGCAGACTGTCCAGCGTTTTCCAACTTGCTTCTCGACGGCCAATCCAGCGCTGAAGGTTCATATTTTGTGACGTTCAGTGGAGACTTCTCTCTAGCGTAGTTTACGATAGCGTCAGTTCCCCCACTCTGCATTCAAGGTGGCTCTATGACGTTTGACTCTAATCCTTCTGATTTGACTCAGCCTCTGAGTGTAGGCAATGTGGTCAATGGGGGCTTTCGACTGTATCGCTCAAATCTTAAGCCCTATCTAAAAGTGTCGGCAGTGGGCACCCTGTGGGCACTGATCCCGTTTTTGGCCCTGATTCCGGTCGTGTTGTTCTATGTCACGTATGACAACCTGCTGGGCATCATTGTGCCGGTCTGGCTGGTGCTGGCGGCCTATTGCAGCGCTCAGTACATGGCAAACTCAGCGGCGATCGCCCGTCTGGCCTTTGGTGAACTGATCAATCAACCGGAAACGATTAAAACGGCCTATCGCTACACCAATGCGCGCAAATGGAGCTTTTTGGGCATGGGGGTGCTGCTCTCACTGCTCTATTTTGGTGTGGCATTGGGGATGTATTTAATTGCCGGCATCCTAATCGTAATTATGTTTGCCTCGATTGGGGGAGCCGAATTTCTTCGTAGCCCTGCCTCGGCAGCGGTAATCAACCCGGGGCTGGCTATTTTTGCGGGGCTGGTAGTTTTAGCAATTATCTTAATGTTTATCGTCGTTTTTGCCTGGTTTAGCGTGCGCTTTTGTGTAGCAGAATTGCCCCTGTCGGTTGAAAGTGAGTCAACCGCTACTAAAACTATTGGGCGCAGTTGGGAACTGACTCAAAAAAGTGCGTGGCGGATTTTTATCATTCTATTGGTCACGTTTTTAGTCACATTGCCGATTCAGTTCTTGGTGCAGGTTTTGGCCACGATGGTTCAAGGGGCGATCGCGGCGTTTTACCCGCAAGAGTCGTCCATCTTTTTGGCGCTGACCTATGCCTTTACCTATCTTTTAGGACTAGCAACGGGCATCATTGTGATGCCGCTTTGGCAAACCATTAAGGCCGTTATTTACTACGATTTGCGTAGCCGCCGAGAAGGGTTGGGACTACAGCTGCGCGATACTGAGCCGCTCACCTAATTCCCCATACTTACCATGCGCTTTTTTAACCGAGTCTCTCTCCCTACCCCCGAGAGCGTAAATCTAGAGTTTGCCTTGGCAGGTATTGGCAATCGGGCATTGGCGCTGTTAATTGACTATCACGCGTTAGGGTTGCTGCTGGCCGTATTTTGGATTGGCTGGATCTCGTTTTCCATTCAGTTGATGAACTTCTTGAATCAACTCAATGGAGACTACAGCGCAACGCCTAACTGGCTCCTGGGGATTTTCCTACTGGCTAACTTTGCCATTTTTACCGGATATTTTGTCTATTTTGAGGTGTTTTGGCAGGGGCAAACCCCCGGCAAGCGCCTAGCCAAAATTCGAGTCATTCGGGAAGATGGCCGACCTATTCGCTTGTCTCAAGCCGCACTGCGAGCCTTACTGCGCCCCGTTGACGATTTTTTGTTTCTAGGAGTATTTTTTATTTTGCTCAGCCCGCGCGAGAAGCGGATTGGCGACCTTGTGGCAGGCACCCTAGTCGTTCAAGAAAGTAGTGCTGAGACCAAAACGACACTTACCGTCTCCGACGAAGCCCAGCAGCTAGCGACTCAACTGGCCGACATTACCCAGCTTGACGCCCTGCGCCCCGATGATTTTGCCGTGGTTCGCGCCTACCTACAGCGGCGTAGCAATATGGCGATCCAGCCCCGCCGCGATCTGAGCATGCAGCTAGCTCGGCAGCTCAAAACCCTGATCCAACTCGACACGATCCCACTTGGGCTAACGTCGGATCAGTTTTTGGAAGCTATCTACCTGGCCTACCAAAACCCATCGTCGCGCTATTAAGGGCGCTATTAAGGGCGTTATTAAGGCACGCCTAGACACGGCTAAAATACCCCGGCAAATCGGCCTTAACAGGACTCATCCGGCTGTCCATAAATGGTTCCAAACCGAGGTCTCTTGTTGCAACTCTTAACATGATCAAAAGTGCTGCGCCGCTTGATCCTGATAGACTTAGAGATATAAAACGTATTGCGTCTGGCTGGTTTGGGCTTTTCCCAAAATCAACTGGGCAGGTAACAGCGAAACGATAACAGACTGAAATTAATTGCAATGGTAGATTCCCTCAAAAAACCTGGCTTTGAAGAACTGCGATCGGGCGTTAAAGCTCCGGCGCGGGAGACCATTCTCACTCCCCGTTTTTACACTACCGATTTTGACGAGATGGCGCAGATGGACGTCTCTGTCAATGAGGATGAGCTGAGGGCAATTCTGGAAGAGTTTCGGGTAGACTACAACCGCAACCACTTCGTTCGGAATGAGGATTTTGATCAATCCTGGGATTCCATCAATGGAGACACTCGCAAACTGTTTGTCGAGTTTTTGGAACGATCCTGCACCGCAGAATTTTCTGGATTCCTGCTCTACAAAGAGATGGGACGCCGCCTGAAAGACACTAGCCCTCTATTGGCCGAGTGCTTCACACTAATGTCACGAGATGAAGCGCGGCATGCAGGCTTTCTAAATAAAGCCCTCTCTGACTTTAATCTGTCGTTAGACCTAGGTTTCTTGACTAAGAGCCGTAGCTATACGTTCTTTAAACCTAAGTTTATTTTCTACGCCACTTACTTGTCGGAGAAGATTGGCTACTGGCGCTACATTTTGATCTATCAGCATCTCAACGCCCATCCTGAAGATCGGATTTACCCAATTTTCAAGTTTTTTGAGAACTGGTGTCAGGACGAAAACCGTCATGGTGACTTTTTTGACGCCATCATGAAGGCTCAGCCCGATATCCTCAATGATTGGAAGGCGCGTCTTTGGAGTCGGTTTTTCTTGCTATCGGTGTTTGCCACCATGTATCTCAACGATATTCAACGGGCAGACTTTTACCAGTCGCTTGGTCTAGATGCACGGGATTACGATATCCGCGTGATCCAGAAAACCAATGAGACAGCAGGGCGAGTGTTTCCGCTCGTGCTGAATGTGGATCACCCCGATTTCTTCCGTTTATTAGACGACGCCACAGTGCATAACTCGAAGCTAGCCGCGATCGCCACGTCTGGTGCGCCTAAACCGCTTCAGTTCTTCCAAAAGCTGCCTCATATTGCGGGCATTGCGGTCAATTTGGTGCGGCTTTATTTGATGAAGCCGATTGATACTGCTCATCTCGAAGGCAGCGTTCGCTAGCTGAACCGAGGATTTTAATTAGCTGTTAACCCCTTAGGAGCGACTCTGCTAAAACAATAGTCTGGACAGAATTAAGCAGCTATGGTGCAGTAGGAGAGTAGGCTTTGATAATTAGGATGGGATTTAATCAAAGTTGGGTTCAAGTCTAATTTAGAAGTAAAGCGTTTTAACGGATGGTCGTTGAAGGCAACGCGCTTGTAGATTGCCATCGAAAAGGAAGTGGAAGAGCATTCGGAGTCTGGCTGGCAATGATGCAACTGGTCGTCATATTTGGCAAAATTGAGGGCAGATAGACTGGCATTGAAGTGAAAATCCAGCTTTTTGAAGTTCCGGGTTTGGGCATCGGTGAGTCCAGTGAACTGTTATAGCCTGCGGCGTGGCTTCGCTAGTGCATCTCTAATATAGAACCAATCCGGTCCGTAGGTTGTTTTACCACTTTTGGGCCCGAACGAGCAGTCAATCACTGCAATTGAGCCTGCCGTTGCTCCCATTGCCTGAGCAATCATATGTTGATTGAACTCAACAAAACCAAACGATTGACAATATTGCCATCGGTAAGTTCTCTGGGATAAATCACTGTAACGGCTCAGATTGGTAAAGTTGACCTTTCCACATACCAGCAGAATTGTGGGAAACAGCGTCAGCAAAAACTTTTGCTGCGGTTTGCCAAATGCCCCATTTTGGCAAATAGGGCTTGTAGGATATTAACGCTGCTATTTCTCTGGTGTTTGACTTGATATCTGCAACCTGCATAGAGAGGTAGTTTTTGTCTAGAAGGTTTATTCCTCTCTTAGAAAACTGTCTGGACTATTGATTTACTGCTCTTTGATGGGATTGATGATCAGGCAGCTGACGGCTTAATCTTTACTTCACAAATCAGCTTTAAGCTTTTTCTACATCTCCTATGTCGTTCAAGCAATACCTGACAGAATTTATTCAACAAGATGCGAACACCCCCATTTTGCCGCATCGCCCACTGCTGAACAGTTTGCAGGCGGGCTGGGAAAGTGTGTACCTAGAGCATCAGCGGCAACCCGCCTACGAAACCCCAGAATTTAGCTATCCAATTTATACCGTGTGTATCCATGTAGGTGCGCCGGTCGCAGTTGATAGCTGGTCGTCCTGCACTCTATTGCAGCGGCGCACCATGATGACGGGCGATATCAACGTTTACCCCGCCCATGTTCACTATTGGGAGCGCACCGAGCAAGCGGCTGAGACAATCGATTTACATCTAGACCCTGACTTGTTCACGGATGCAGCCCAGGCGTTTGGCGATCGCCCTCTCGATGTGATTCCCCAATTTGCGGTGCGCGATCCGCTGGCGCAGCACATTGGCATAGCGCTGTACACCTCGCTGCAAACGCAAGCAGACTCGTTCTATGCCGAATCGATGGCTA
>JAYUYI010000495.1:0-9125 GCA_043752545.1 Thermoleptolyngbya sp. | reverse complement strand
CGTACTGCTTAATCCGTACTGCTACAACTGTACCCATATGAATCATCAAGCACTTGCTCAATTGTTACTTCACCTAGATGGGCGCAGCTATAAAGCTTATCAGGAGATTCGGGGTCGCTATCAGTTTCCTGACTTTGAGTTGTCTGTTGACCACGTTCAAGGCGATCCATTTGCGGCTCCTAGTCGGGTGCGGGTGCTACTGCCGCAAACTGTAGCCGCCTTTCCAACTCAAACGTATCAGAGCCGCAGTCGAGAAATTGCCCTGCGTGATTACCTAACGCGGCAGTTTAGCCAAACGGCTGCCAGCCTACCCGAAACCAGCATGCCCGAAACCAGGGGTAGCAGTCATCAAGGAAGTGGTCATAGCGGGCTAATTGCGATCGCCCCCCTAGGGCAGCAGGTACTCGAGCGAACTGCGGTTTTTGTGTCTTCAGAGCAAGTAGAAGCGCGGTTTGTGGTGGGTTTACCAGCGCGAGGCCGGCAGATATTAGGACGAGCGGCGGCAACGCTGCTATGCGACGACCTACCGCAGATTGTAGAACGAGCACTGATGTATAGAGCGCTGAACGCAACCGACCTGCAACGCCATATTGAAATGGTAGAAGATGCCGACTGGTTACGACAACAGCTACCCACCAAAGGACTAGTCGCGTTTATTCCAAACGGAGCCGTTCTACCTCGCCAAAGTGGGATCAGCGATCAGCCGCTGGCGATCGCATTTGACGGTAGCGCTAAACCACACCCTGAGATCTTGACAGCATTGCAGACTCAAACGCCGCCTGTAGTGGCCATTCCGTTTCAGTCACCGGCAACGCTTCAGGTAGAATTTAATCGCCCCAACCAAGGCTCGATCACAGGCATGGGCATTCCGACTGGGATCACGCTGATTGTGGGAGGTGGCTATCACGGCAAATCTACGCTGCTGCGGGCGATCGCCTTAGGCATCTACAATCACATTCCCGGTGATGGCCGCGAGCAAGTGGTGAGCCACCCTACAGCCACCAAAATTCGCGCTGAAGATGGGCGCAGCGTTGCCGGAGTCGATATTTCTCCCTTCATCAGTCACCTCCCCCAGGGTCGGTCTACCCAGCACTTTAGTACCGAGAATGCCAGCGGCAGCACCTCTCAAGCTAGCAATGTGATGGAGGCATTAGAAGCAGGCGCGACGTTACTGCTAATCGATGAAGATACCTCGGCCACAAATTTTATGATCCGCGATCGCCGCATGCAGGCTCTGATCGCCAAAGCCAACGAGCCGATCACGCCCCTAATTGACAAAATTCGGCAGCTCTACCAAGACTGCGGCGTTTCGACTGTACTGGTGATGGGAGGCAGCGGCGACTATTTTGATGCGGCAGATACGATTATTGCTATGACAGATTATCAGCCCCAAACGGTAACCGCCCAAGCCAAGGCGATCGCCGCTCAATATGCCACCGCTCGAATTCCAGAAGGCGGCACCCAGTTTGGAACCCTAACGCCACGGGTTCCAGTAGCACTATCTTTTGGCTCCCATAACTCTACTGCCAAATTAAAGGTGCGAGCCGTAAATGAATTGATTTTGGGGACAGAAATCGTTGATCTAGCTGCGATAGAGCAGTTGGTAGAAGCAGGTCAGGTGCGTGCCATAGGAGCGGCGATCGCCTACCTACAGAGGCATTACCTGAAGGGAACCACCCCTTTAAGCACGATCCTCACCGCCATTGAGTCCGACATCGCCACCGCTGGAATCGACATACTCACTCCCTATCCTCAAGGCGATTTGGTCAGGTTTCGGCCACTAGACCTAGCCGCTGCCTTTAACCGCCTTCGCTCGCTGACCATCAAGAAACCTGTAACGTCTGGCCATGTAAAGCCCACATCAACTGGACGCTAAATTCTCTAAAGAAACCATCAACTTTCGCCCCGTTCCTCGTACAGCCTAGATCTAGATACGGTTAAATAGATGTGACAGCTTGTTAAAAACTAGAAATCGGCACTGAGGCTCTGATTCGGAATGATGTATAGAGCCTCGGCATCAATTTTTTATAGCACCAGCAATTCGGGCACAAAACCGGATCTCCGCTTGCCATCAGGGCAATTAATTTGAGGCTAATCTGAGGCTGTCTGGCTCAGATCCTTGATTTAATCTCACGCATCTACCTCGCTCGACAAAGCATCAACACAGTTGATTTAGATTTGTAGACTTGGGAGACCGTGGGCATGATACGAGTTGAGGGTTTCGATGCTGTTTGGGATCATTGTTCCCTTGAGTGTAAATTGGCTGAGTCTAATGATCAACGGTTGGTTGAATGTGACCGACTTTGTGAGCAGCTTCAAGCATGCGATGGGTCTGACTCGCAATTGATTGCCGATAGAGAGGTGCAAATCGATATGTCTGAACAGGGCGATGCCTCGCTCTTAACGGAAGTTCTCTCCATTGCGATTTTGATCGGCGCGTTTGGTAGCGTGGTGCTAATTGCAGTGTTTTTTAAGCTAATTTTTGCGGTCGGAAATTTGGCGAAAACACTGAGCTGAATCACCTCAGCTAATCAGAATTTTCGCCTACGTAACCCCTTTCCGGCACCCGTAGAATCCCGTATTTTGCCCTAATTTGTCCCAAATATTACTGACTCCCCTAGCGATTTAACCTAGCAATTTAACAGAGCGCGCCTAGAGGTAAGGTGCCTTAGGGTCGTCAGGCTGGGTTGATTAGTCTTGCGGCAATCCCCAATAGCGCACGCGTTCTTGCAGCCAACCCTGTTCTCGCCACTGGTCGATGGCTCGATTAATGTGCTGCCGCAGCGACCCGTAGCGAGTCCCTCGGGGCATGGCAATGGCTAGTGGTTCTCCAGAAAGCCGGGTTGGCAGTAAGGCATACCCTGGCGACTCCTGCACCCAGCCTGCTAGCACACTGCTATCGGCTGCAAATGCTGACACTAAACCCTGCTCTAATTGCTCCTGCGCTTCCTGATACGACATCACTTCTACCAGTTGGGATGCAGGAAGTCGCGATCGCAACACCGCAATCGTACTAGAATTTCGGAGCACCGCCACCGAGCGAGACTGTAAATCGGCCCAGCGCCCAATTGTGGGATCACGAGTAATCAGCGCTGTCCCGTCTAGATAGTAAGGCAAACTAAAATCAACGGTGCGCGATCGCGACTCGGTCATTGTCATCCGCGCAATCACAATGTCTACGTCTTCGTCCAGCAGCACGGTAAGCCGGTCTTGATTGCGAACTGGGTAAAACCGAACCGCATCGGTACGACCGAATAATGATTCTGCTAGGCGGTGAGCCAAGTCAATTTCTAATCCTTCCAACTCTCCCCGATCGGTACGGAAACCCAGAGGGCGCAGGTTATCTTTAACCGCCACCATCAGGTAGCCTCGCTGCCGAATCTCTTGCAAATCCGCTGCCACTGCAATTGGGGGCACAGCAACCTGCATCCCCCATCCAATTCCTATCGCGATTAACACGATCCGTAGTCTGGCAATCAACCCTTTACCTGCGTGGCTACTTCAATGACTTTACCAAACCCAGCAGGGTCTAGAATTGCCATCTGTGCCAGCATTTTGCGGTTGATTTGGATATCAGCTTTGTTCAAGTTACCGATCAGTTGGCTATAGCTAATGCCGTGTTGGCGCGCTGCTGCATTGATGCGGGTGATCCAAAGGCGGCGAAAATCGCGCTTCCGTTTGCGGCGATCGCGATAGGCATTGCGCAGAGCCTTCATCACCTGCTGATTGGCTGTCCGAAATAGCTTAGAGTGTGATCCCCGAAACCCTTTCGCCAGCTTTAAAATCTTTTTGCGGCGCTTGCGAGCGACGTTGCCGCGCTTTACCCGTGTCATGCTACGTTCCCCTTAATCTACTAAGCTCGATTTGCTCGATTTAATGCTCGATTTAATTAAATATGCACAATTAAATATGCGCAGCGTTTGACCTTACAGATAAGGCAACATCAGTTCTACATTTTCAGCGTCGGTTTCATGCACCACAGCCTTCTTAGAAAGGCGGCTTCTGCGCGACGCAGACTTGTGCTCCAACATGTGGTTTTTAAAGGCTTTGCGGCGCATTAATTTGCCGCTACCGCTGCGTGCGAAGCGCTTGGCTGCCGCCTTACGAGTTTTCAGTTTGGGCATGGGTTTGCCTTTTAAGATAAATTCACACAGTCTACAATGTTACATTGAAATTGCTCTAGATTGCAATCTGTTAGCTGCTGTTTGGGCAAAAGATTGCAAATGGGCATCGGTTATCTCAAGTAGCCATCACCCGCCCTAGGGGTAAATAAACCTAGTAAAGGTCCCAAAACCATGCCAAATACAAACCCCCCAGCATGTGCCCAGTAGGCAATACCGCCTGTTTCCATGCCCAAATTTGCCGGGGTGCCTAAACTCGCAATGCTGTTAAATGCCTGCATCAAGAACCAGAAGCCGAGAAAAAAGACAGCAGGAATGCGGAAAGGAATCAGAATAATCCCAAGGGGAACTAGGGTCAGAACCCGGGCTTTAGGGAACCGAATAATGTAGGCACCCATGACTCCGGCGATCGACCCACTGGCTCCCAACGAGGGAATGGTGGAACCCGATGCAAAATACCACTGAGCCAGCGCTGCCAAAGCTCCGCAGGCCAGATAAAAAATTAGAAACTTGAGATGCCCCAGTCGATCTTCGACATTGTTGCCAAAGATCCATAGGTACAGCATGTTGCCAGCGATGTGCAAGAAACCGCCGTGGAGAAACTGGGAGGAAAACAGCGTTACCCATTCGGGGTTGGCCGCGATCGCCGCAGTGCTGCCAAAACTAGCTGTTAGCTCACGAGGCACCATCGCCCAAGCTTGAAAAAATTGCTCTAGCTGGGGCTGCGACAACGTGAGTTCGTACAAGAAAACCAAAATATTCAACGCCACTAGCCCATAGGTAACGTAGGACGTAGTCTGCGTAGGATTGTCATCTTTAAGTGGAACCACAAGCCTTCTTCCCGCTAGTTCTCAGCTGAAATCCGATGCATTTTCAAACAGTCCCTAAAAAACCAGTATCTAAAACGATAACAGGGCAACCGCAACCAAAAGCACGAATACCATCCGTCTTTGAGTAGCGATCGCCCTGCCGTTTAGCATAAAGCCATTCATGGAGAGCCAACAGACAGCTCAGCCCGCCATATGCCGATGCCAAATCCTAACTTTCTACCGTGATCTTACCTACCATACCCGCGCCCCGGTGAGGAGCACAGTAGTACGAATAGGAACCAGTAGGAAGGTCACTGGTAAAGGTGACTTCGTAAGACTCCCCAGGAGAAAACAGAAGTTGGCTGTGTCCGAGCTTAGTAGCAAGTTCCTTATCTGCGTTAGGAACTTGTTTCTCGTCAAACATGATGTTGTGGGGAGGGAGTTTATTGTTAACCCACTTTACAGTGTCTCCAGTGTGGATGGTGACATTAGCAGGCTCAAACATGAGCATGCCGCTATCAGAACCCATCTTTACTGTGAAGGTCTCGGCAGCAGCGGGAGAAACAACCGCAAAGAAGCTACCTGCAACCAGCACTACTGTAAGGAAGGCTAGACTTAAGCTCCGTGAAATCTGAGAAATCAATTTCATGGCTTACCTTGTACGGGAGATTTAAGTTCGATTCATGACCCAAATCTAATTTTACCCTGAAAGCTTAGCTTATGAGGAGTTGAGCCAGATATTGCGAAAAATATTTGGCTGACTAAACCCGTTCAGTCCTGCAACTCATCATTTTTTGAGCAGTACGGAGAATAAAAGTAGATAGGCAGGGTTTCGAGCAATCAGCGTTTCACCTTGTCCCTACAGCCTGTGCTCAAAAAAGTGGGTGAGGTACCTGGTACCTCACCCACTTTTACTTGCGCTTAAGCGTTAACTCTACTCCATGTTCTTGAACAGTGCAGTCACGGTCAGGTCTTAAACTCCAGGGTCGCAAATTAAATAAAAATCTGAAGTCAATCAAACTTAAACCAGTCACTAGTCTCAATTCAAGCAAACGTAAATTAAAACTATCAACCGCTAACGTGGAGCCACTTTCCCGCCGCAACCGAGGTTGCCTTGAGGGGTGGGCTAATAGTAGATTTTGCCACCGCCCCATTTGATCCCAACCACCTTAGGCTGCAGCAA
This sequence comes from Thermoleptolyngbya sp., assembly GCA_043752545.1. Classification (GTDB taxonomy): domain Bacteria; phylum Cyanobacteriota; class Cyanobacteriia; order Elainellales; family Elainellaceae; genus CASBQJ01. The sequence goes on along the minus strand of JAYUYI010000495.1, from coordinate 3,012 downwards.
GATATGTCCTGCGATCGCCTTGAGGTTATCTTCGGTGAGATTTCGCATTTTCGGGAAAATATCCGTACTTTGCGTACTAGGATGCAGTTCTGCAATGGACTCTTGCCCATCGTAGGTGGTGGGGTTGTTCATGTAATCAACCAGCGCTTCCAGATTATCTCGGCGAGGAGTGGCTAGCGCCAAGGTTTCAGGTTCAAGACCCACGTTAGGGTCAGTCTTGGTGACACCACCAGCATGACACTGGCCGCAAGCGTAGTTAAATAAACGTTTTCCTTCAGTGACTTGTTTTGCGGTAAGAACAATGCTATCTCCAAGTGGGTTGAGCGAGACAGTGCGCGTGGCAGCGTCAAGTTCGATGGCGATCGCATTTCCGCCAACAACCTGGAAGATAAATAGGGCAGCGACTACAACTAGCCAAACGTATCTTTTAAGCACAAAAATGGCTCTCCTTCCATTAAGAACATCAAAATGGGTTGCTCGGTTAAGTCATCCATCCTAATAAAGCCGCAGTCAAGAACTTTAGAATGTTCCCATTGGGCGCACGCTGGGGTTCTGAGCTGGTTTTGTTTTTCTAGGGTGGAGCACACTTAATCAGTAGTTCAACACAGCGGTAAAGACGCTAACAATAAAGATGGATTGTGCCAGTAGTGGGAATCATGCCATCTTGAAATAAAGTGGTTGATTAACTCCACGGGTGCAGACCACCGACTCCATTGACATCGAACAATCCTAATTCAATATCATGCCATCGAATGGGGCGCTTTCCGACGCGTGAAATTGATTCCCAGCAGTTCTGCCTGAAAAAGAGGTGCCTCTGCCCGCTGAAGGTAACCTTTTTATGCCGATTGAAGTTAAACCTGCATGGCCACCAGAGGCAGGGGAGTTGACATCAGCCGTGCTCACAACCGAGACTAATTATTTTGCCAGAACCTCGATCCTCACAGCGCTTACGCAGCAAACTGTGGCGGACTCAAGTAAAAATAGTTGTATGGAAATAGTCGGATGGCAGCCACTTTAAATAAGTGGCAAATATAAAATGGCAAATAAATCTGCAAATAAACCTGCTACCTTCGGTTTATTTTAGGGACACCTACTGAAATGATGGGGAGGAGTGGCGGCACGGTTTGAACCCTTTCCCCCTTAGCAGTCCATTCGCTAAGAGGCAGGCACTGAGAGCAATTACACCAAAATTATTAATACTTCAACGCTGCGTGATTAGGGTAGCCCTCTGCCGCTCACTTAACCCACTCAATTAGGGTTCCAACCAGGGATTATGAATAAAGTTCTCATTGTGGATGATAGTCAAACCTTGCGGCACATGCTCTCAGATCTGCTGGAAGAAAACGGGATGCAGGTCGTTGCCGCGATCAATGGGCTGGAGGCAAAAGAATATATTCAGGCAAGCGCTCCAGACCTAGTGATCACCGATCTGATTATGCCAGAGATGAATGGCTACGAGCTTTGTCGCTGGATCAAAAATGAGCCTAGCACTCAGAAAATCCCAGTGCTGATTTGCTCTACAAAGAGCGAAGAGTTTGATCGCTATTGGGGCATGAAACAGGGCGCAGATGCCTATATTACTAAGCCATTTCATCCACCTGAGCTACTAAAAACTGTGCGCCAACTTTTAAAAGGGCGGATGTGAGTGTTGTGACTTATCAAAATCCAATTCCTACAGTGGATGTTATTATCGAGCTTCTGGATCGGCCTTACCGACCTATTGTGCTAGTTGAACGGTTCAATCCACCCTTCGGCTGGGCTTTGCCAGGGGGATTTGTCGATTATGGTGAGTCGGTGGAAGTGGCAGCGCAGCGCGAAGCAGAAGAAGAAACGGGATTACGCGTGAAGTTAGTAGAACAGTTTCAAGTGTATTCAGACCCGGCTCGCGACCCCCGCGCCCATACGCTTAGCGTCGTGTTTTTAGCAACTGCCAAGGGCGAACCCACGGCGGGAGATGATGCCAAAAATTTGAAAATCTTTGAAATCTGGGACATTCCGAGCAACCTTTGTTTTGACCACGATCGCATCTTGAGGGATTATCGGTATTACCGCGATCATGGGCTGCGTCCGAAGCTAAGTTAAGAAGCTAAGTTAAGAAGCTAAGTTAACCGAAATAGAGACAAACACCAGAGAGAAGTATGCGAACCGTTATCCAAACCGACCAAGCTCCCGCACCTGTCGGTCCCTACAGTCAGGCGATCGCCGCCAGTGGCCAATTTGTGTTTGTAGCTGGACAGATTCCCCTCGATCCTAAAACTGGAACGATCGTCGGGGGAAATGATGTGGCGGCTCAGACCAAGCAGGTGCTGGCCAATCTAGACGCCATTCTACAAGCCGCAGGAGTAAGTTTTAATGACGTGGTCAAAACCACCGTATTTTTAGCCGATATGAATGATTTTGCCACCATGAATGCGGTTTATACGGGTGCATTCGATGAGGCGATCGCCCCCGCCCGAGTCTGCGTTGAGGTTTCCCGCTTGCCCAAAAATGTGCGAGTTGAGATTGATTGTATTGCGGTCAAGGAATCAACGTAGGAAGCAAGCGCTGGAACCCTAAGGCTCAGAGCCAGCTCAGATCGCGCAATCCCCCCATCAAGGTTCGGTTCCGCCCACCTCCAGAACCTGCAAGAGACTGTTAGATTGTTAAGTAATAAAAAACGGTCTAAGAGGTCCTTACCGTGAACAATGCGTCCAATAAAGTTTCAGAACTCTTTGAGGGTGGCGAGTCGGGCAACGTATTATGGCAATACGTCCAGTCGATGAATTCAGAAACCGTGGCGCAGCTCTCCAAGCCTGGTACGTCTGAAGTGTTTCAAGTGATGGAACGAAACATCATTGGCCTGTTGGGTGGACTGCCCTCGGAACATTTTGATGTCTCTATTACGACCAGCAGAGAGCACTTGGGGCGGCTCATGGCGTCAGCGATGATGAGTGGCTATTTTCTGCGAAACGCCGAACAGCGAATGACGTTTGAACGGGCACTGCAAGGTGATGTGACGTCTGACGCTGAGTA
>JAYUYI010000494.1:0-3761 GCA_043752545.1 Thermoleptolyngbya sp. | reverse complement strand
GGATTGGGGCGATCGCCAATGTCCAAAAATACCAATCTTGCTGAAATTCCACTCCATTGGGATATGACGAACGGATACACTGATTGGACAACATCAAGAATATAGCGGTTATGAGCCTTGTGTAGCACAGTAACAGCAGTGAGTAAACCAACCTAGGAAATCCTTTTTTGTCACTTTTGTGAACGCTGTCTCCAATGCCTTTAGTGGGGGTCTGCTGAGTCCGGACTTTGGGCACAATCGTTCCCAACTCTCGCTTTTGTTTCAGTAAGTCTTGGACAAAACTAGCGGTCACTCGAAAGTTCTCAGCCAGCTTACGTTGTGAAATGCCGCCTGCCTCATACGCTTCAACAACCTTCTGACGCAAGTCTAGGGAATAGGGTTTCATAGGGGTGATAAGTTGAACGCACAAGACTATACAAATAGTACTGTATTAGGCTGATAAGCGCTATATGCAAGTACACTCCCCCTGACTGGTTTAGCAGCAGAATTGGTACGCAGGAGTGTCAGGCAACAGTGGGTGAACCGGATGCTGGTTGTGAGTTTAGCGGTCATACCGCTAATGGCAATCGAAGGATTTTTGAGAGAGAGGGCAGTGATGCAGGATTATACAACGCTCCAAAGAGATGATGTGGCAGCGAAAACTCAGGCAGTTTTGGCGTTAACTGTAGGCTGTGGTGAACTATACCAATGGCCGAGGCTACTTTATCCAGTGGGCGAGCGGGTGTTTGGGAATTGCCGTTCCTTATCAAGGCGGAATTTGGCAAAGGTTGACCTCATCGATGCCGACCTCAGCAGTGCCAACCTCGGCAGTGCTTACCTCAGCAGTGCCAACCTCAGCAATGCCAACCTCAGCAATGCCAACCTCAGCAATGCCAACCTCAGCAATGCCAACCTCAGAAATGCCAACCTCAGCAATGCCAACCTCAGCGGTGCCAACCTCAGAAATGCTTACCTCAGCGGTGCCAACCTTAGCCGTGTTAACCTCAGCGGTGCCGACCTCAGCCGTGTTAACCTCAGAAATGCTTACCTCACCCGTGCCTACCTTTGCAAATCTATTGGCATAAATCCGGATGAGATTAAACAAGCGCAAAAATGGACAGAAGCCTTGTACAGCAAAGAATTCAGGACAGAGCTAGGGCTGCCACACTCTTCTGTAACAGGTGCCCCTTGCAACTAAAACTTCAGAGTGTAGAGTTGTTGGGTAATAAGCTCAAAAATCCTTGAACCCTTTTGTAGTCAGCTTTTCAGCGATTTTCCATCAAAATTCTTGAAACTCATTCTACGTAGGAGTTTCAAGAATTTTGTCACTATTTCCCAACAGGTCTTGTATAAGCATCTGATCTTTTTGTTTGGTGCAGATACCAAACAAGTTTAATCACCCCAAATACCGTCCCGACCCATCCCCAGGCCGAGCATGAAGATAGCGCCCTGTCGTTGCTGGGTTCGCATGTCCTAAGTTAGCCTGCACCAGATGCAACGGCGCACCTCTATCCATTGAGTGTGACCCGTGAGCATGGCGGAGCCAGTGGGGAGAAACATTAGCCTCAATCCCTGCTCTCTGTGCAGCGGCTTTGACAATCCTGAACACTTGCGATTCATCGATCGCCCCACCCCGCTGGCTGACAAACACCGGAGTATCAGCCTTAGCCTCACCCCGCAATTCCAACAGCGATCGCCATGCCTTCTGAGGAACCAGCACCACACGAGTCTTACCCCGTTTACCAAAGACCGTTGCTTGCCCCTCACCATTGCCGCGCTCGATTAAGTCACGCCAGCGCAGGCCGCAGGCTTCACTGACCCTCACCCCGGTGTAGTAAAGAAATCGGAGTAAGGCCAGGTTGCGCTGATTCTCCTCTAGCGCAAACATCCTAAACACCTGCTCTTCAGTCAGAATTCTTTCAGCTAGGCAATCTTTTACAGGTCTGCCATCTACGACTACGCCGACGTTAGTCGGTAATGCTCTAATTTTGTCACAGCCAAATGTGAGCAGAGATCGCACGGCTGCCAGCTTCCGGTTAATAGAGGCATTGGATCGCACCTTGCCATTGTGCCCAGTTGCAATCGCTTCGTCGTATTCTTGCAAGTCCTCATAGGTGACTTGGCTGATCGGCTTGTCGCTAATGAAGCTGACAAATTCTCTGATGTCAGTTTCGTAAGCCCGTCTGGTGTGGAGGCTTTTGAATTTATACAGCCAGAGTTGGATCAGCCGTGCGTTGAACTCTGACTGAGTAATTGAGTGTAAGAATGGACGTTCCCCTATCAGCACATATCGAAGGGGTTGCCCTGCTCACCGGGGCCCTAGAAACTGAGCTATCTTGCTGCTGGGAAATGTGGGAGGGCGATCGCACCCCAACAGGCTGTGAATTCTAGCTCCAAAATACAAGGGGATTAAGGAGCAACGGAACAGAAACTCCCGTTAAGGCGGAAATGCTTTACTTGCAGTCGTTCCAAAAGTCACTTTTCAGTCTCAATGAGACGTACCACTTGAACTCTAGGCTATTTGGTACAGCCCTATAGGAATGGCATAGCAGGGATTTGAGGCTTCTAAGTTCCGGAGGGTTCAACTGGTATACGTTGATTGAGCAGCTTAACAGCATCTTCTGTTCAGATAATACTCAAGCCCCTCAACTAGGCAATATCCTGAACCGTATGACAGCAGGGGAAGGAAGGTTCTAACCATTGACTACAACGGCTCTAACCTTCTGTAGAACCAGCCGCCTCAATGTGACGTTAGAATCTTTACATAAGTACACACACTGAAGCGTCTGTAGTCATGATTCCCAATCTACTAGCAGCAACAAACGAGTATTGGCACAAGCTGAATGAGCTAGATGCTGCTTACCAACGGGGCGAGGTTTCGCTGGAAGAAGTGAATGCCAGAGTAGCAAAACTGATGGTAGAACTGGGGCAAGAACGTTGTGCCAGCGTGCGATTTTTGGTGGATAATGTCAGTCGAATTTGGAATGAACAACAAGAACTGATGGTTGGCTTAGGGATTGTTGGTGCTTTAACCTATGCCTGGATTGTAGTCAGCTAGCGATCGCCAGCACGTTGTCGAAACTCTTCTGGCTTTTCTGGGAATTCTTGTAAGTGAAAGTAGGTGGAAACGCCTTTTACTTGCCATTGGACAAGATAGGCATGATCAGACTCAAATATGGCAGTATATCTGCTGTGTTCTGGGATCTGCTTCCACTCAGTTGCATAGGCATGGGTGGCTGTTTCAAGGCTGGGGTTCAATGGGCTAGTCCGCTTCTTTTATCAGGACGAGACCCGTATTGGACTCAAGACCATCAGTGGATACAAGATCACCGCCAGGGGCGTCAAGCCCATCGGCAAGGTGCAGCGGCAGTTTAAAGCCACCTATTTGTACGGCGTGGCGGAACCGGCAACGGGAGACCATTTCTTCTACGAGTTCACTCACCTCAATTGCGATTGTTTCCAGGTCTTTGTGAACCTGGTGAGTCAACACTACAAAGTGTTCCAGCCATCGCATTCACCGCAGACCAACCCGATAGAGCGAATCTGGCAGCATCTCACGTTGGGGTTGCGATGGAAACTGCCAAAGAACTTGGATGAGTTGCGTATGTTGATGAACCAATCCTTTATGAAGCTGCGCCGAGTAGAGCCTCCCAGATAAAGTCATAGGACAACTATGGATGCCATCATAGTTTTACGGCACCTTTTGGGTGTTTACTCGGAAATTCTATCTAGTCTCACGTTAGATAGACGTGGGTAACCGTATGTAAAGGAAGAACGATGTC
>JAYUYI010000493.1:0-3764 GCA_043752545.1 Thermoleptolyngbya sp. | reverse complement strand
GTAAGCCGAACGAATTAAGTCGGCATCGACGCCATGATGCGTGAGGGCAAAAAAGCCCAGGTCGCGCAGCGCATCGCCTAGGGTGTGCACAAAGGTTTGCTGGCGATCGCCCTCTCCTACCAAAAAATCCTGCAAGTCAAGCACGGGAATGGTTTGAGTCAGCATAGGGGGAGGCGATCGAGGGCGCTGGGTCAGGTCTGCTCTTGCATTCTAACCCCATGTACAACTTTCCCGAATCGCCCACTCTACGAGAAGCAAGCTACACCCCTTTCTTGAATGCCCTTTGGGCTATACCCCTCTCCCAGAGCGGGAAAGGGGCTAAAGACAGGCTTGGTTCCCCTTCTCCCCTTGTGGGAGAAGGGGTTAGGGGATGAGGGCTGCTTTAAAGTTGTACATCGCGTATTCTAGCGTTGATCGTTTGACTCATTCAGGTGGCAGTTAGCTGATAGATGCTGCCCCCGAAATAATCGGCTACGTAGAGATTCCCGGCTTCATCTTCGCCAAAGGTAGAAATGCCGTAGGCCGAATCGAGCAGCAGTTTGTTTTCCCACAGATTGCCATCGCGGCGCAGGCCCCAGAGTTTGCCGTTGACGAAGTCGCCATAGAAGTAGATGCCTTGCAGCGCCGGGTCACTGCCGCGATAGACATAGCCGCCTGTGATCGATTTGCCTTGGGAATGGGGATATTCGGCGACGGGTAACACTAAGCCGTCGGTGCTGGCGGTGGAGTTATTGTAGCGGGCGGAGGCTTCCAAAATTCTCCAGCCGTAGTTTTTGCCGCCGCTGCTAGTAGCGGGCTGAACGTTAACTTCTTCAAAGGCATTTTGGCCGACGTCGGCGATGTAGAGGTCGTTGGTAGTGCGATCGAAGGAAAAGCGCCAGGGGTTGCGCAATCCTAACGCCCAAATTTCATCTCGGTACGCATTGGTTGGGTCTTGGGTGCCGACGAAGGGGTTGCTGCTGGGAATGGCGTAGGTAGTCACACCGGGAGAGTTTACGTCTAGCCGCAAAATTTTGCCCAGTAAGGAGCGAGGGTTTTGGGCATTGTTGTTGGGGTCGCCGCTGCCACCCCCGTCGCCGGTGGCCACGTAGAGGTAGCCATCGGCTCCAAAGGCCAGTTGTCCGCCGTTGTGGTTGTCTTCGACGGGGTGGGGAATGGTGAGCACAATTTGCTCGCTGCTGGCGATCGCCACATCGGCATTGGCGCTGGTCTGGAAGCGAGAAACGACGTTATCGCCGTCTTTGTTGGTGTAATAAACGTAGAACTGGCGGCTGGTTTCGTAATTGGCGGGGAAGGCCACGCTGAGCAGCCCTTGTTCGCCCTCGTTGATCAGGCGATCGCCAATAGTTAAGAAGGCTGTAGGCAGCACCGCGCCGTTTTTCAAGATTTGGATTGTGCCGCCTTTTTCTACTACAAAAAGGCGATCGCTGCCGTCATCGGCATTGGTAATGTGGGTCGGTTCGCTAAATCCTGCTACCCGCAATTGCAGCCCCACGCTGTTGGGTAAAGGGGCAGGAGCGGTGGCGGCTGAGGAAATTTGCAGCCGATAATTGCTGCCCCACGATGTTCCTGAAAACAGCACACGAGCGTAGTAGGTACCTGCGGGTAGCGTGGTCTGAATCGACTCTGCGGCACTTCCGCCCGTGGCGCTAGATTGAACTAACGTCCCGGCGCTGTCGAGCAGTTGCACATCGCCGTTGTCGCTCAGCCCATTCAAAAACAAATTTACCGCAGAGGCTTGCCCAACCTGAAATTGATAGACATCGGCGGCGTCACTTTTGCCAATCCAGTCGTCTACCGCTACTGCACCGAGGATACCCAGATCCTTTGCGGTAGCGAGCGTATCGCCAGCTTGGTCAGGGACAGCCGAGAGCCGCAGCTGGTAGGATGTCTCGGCTTGTCGCCCGATCACTCGAATGTAGAAGACGCCCGCCTCAAGCGTGCGGAAAATGGTCTCATTCTGGTTGCCTAGATTGGTTGAGGCTTGCAGCACGGTGCCTTTCCGGTTCAGTAGCTGCACGCTGGCGTTGGAGCGCAGCCCCTTCAGCTCCAAGTTAAAACTGTGGGGCTGAGCGACTTGAAACCGATAAAAATCATTGCGATCTATGCCACCGATGGTGTCTTTAAAGCGTTTGATTTTGGCCGTCAAACGAATTTGGGTTGCTTGCTGGCGGCTGTTTCCGGCATTGTCTAGCACCATAAGATTCACCTGAGAGGTTCCGTGGAGATGTCTAGTAGGCAGATGAGCTGGGTGAGCAGCGCCCACCTTGATAATCTTGAAGCATCTTCAGGATATTCGCAGGCTTTGTACCTTTCGGATCAAGTTGGCAGCATCAATCTGGCAGGATCAATTTGGCAGCATCAATCTGGCAGGATCAATCTGGCGACAGCCCTTTAGTGGCAAGCCACTCACGGTTATACAGCCGCGACTGATAGCGCGCGCCACCGTCACACAGCACCGTCACAATGGTGTGGCCAGGGCCGAGTTGTTTTGCCAGGGCGATCGCCGCTGCCACGTTGATCCCCACCGAGCCACCCATAAATAAGCCTTCTTTTTGCAACAGCTGGTAGACCACCCGCACCGCGTCTGGGTCTTCTACCCGCACCGCATCATCCACAGGCGCACCGTCCAGGTTGGCAGTGATGCGACTGGTGCCAATCCCTTCAGTAATTGAACTGCCCTCCAGCTTGATTTCACCCGTCTTGAAATAGCTATATAAGCCGCTGCCTGCCGGGTCGGCTAAGACGCACTGCACATTAGGATTCTGCTCTTTCAAAAACATGGCCACCCCGGCATAGGTGCCGCCCGTGCCTGTTGCAGCTACCCAGGCATCAATCTTGCCATCCGTTTGTGCCCAAATTTCTGGCCCGGTGGTTTCATAGTGCGCCTGGCGATTGGCTAAGTTATCGAACTGGTTCGCCCAAATCGCGTTTTCCATTTCTGCGGCCACGCGACCAGAAAACTTGACGTAGTTATTTGGATCACGATAAGGCACGGCTGGCACAGGTCGCACCTCTGCCCCCAGCGTGCGCAACAGGTCGATTTTTTCTTGCGACTGCGTATCGGGAATGATGATGACGCATTTGTAGCCTTTGGCATTGCAAATGTGCGCCAGACCGATCCCCGTATTGCCAGCCGTCCCCTCTACAACCGTGCCACCGGGCTTCAGCAACCCTTTTTTTTCTGCATCTTGAATAATATAAAGCGCCGCTCGGTCTTTGACAGACCCGCCCGGATTCAAAAATTCTGCCTTCCCCAGGATTTCGCACCCGGTTGCTGCACTAAAGCTGTGGAGCCGAATCAGCGGTGTATTGCCCACCGTGCCGATAAATCCATCCGTAATTTCCATACCACCTGCCCGAATTCGTTTCCTTCAAAAATTCTATAGCGATTCTCAATTGCGTGAGGCAGAGGGATCTAGCGGGCATGGAGGCAGGGGAGCAGGGAAGCATAGTTTTAACAAAACAATATCCAAACCCGACAACCTAACGCTAAAGTATCAAATAGGTTGTCAACGGGTTTATCAGCCTACCCGCCAGCAACGTTTGTAAAAATCCTTTACTATTCCCTGGCAGCAGATATGCCTAGATCTCAAAAAAACGACAACTTCATCGATAAGACGTTTACGGTGATGGCAGACATGATTTTGAAGGTGCTGCCCACCAGTAAAACGGCCAAAGAAGCGTTTGCCTATTACCGCGATGGCATGTCGGCGCAAGGCGATGGTGAATATGCCGAAGCCATGGCCAACTACGAAGAAGCC
>JAYUYI010000492.1:0-9141 GCA_043752545.1 Thermoleptolyngbya sp. | reverse complement strand
CAGCAGTCATTGCAGAAAAAAGTTCTGATAGATGGATGTATCTTCACAATACTCTAGAGCCGGAGCCGTGCGATCGCCGACTTTTCTGATGGCGTGCCTCGGCTTCTCGCTAGAGAGCTTCAGGCTAGGGAGTTTCAGAAGAGGTTTCAGAACGGGCTACGGCGATCGCAGCAACCAGCAAATCGGCTTCTAGTGCCATCAAGTCGGCAGCTTCATGGCCATCTTCTGACGCATCTACCGCTGATGTAGCTGGAGGTGCTGCCACAGGTGGAGTCGCAGACTGATGCCCATGAAACCGAATCCCTAGGAACACATCGTAGACAAAGCTCCTAAAATCCTTCCCCTGGAGCAAACCAAGAGATTGATGGCATCCTTTGGCATCAAGCAGGGGGCGAGTGGCGTAATAAGCCGTCTGGTAGTGGTACCAGGGAATCGAAGGCCACAGATGATGGATCAAGTGATAATTTTGCCCCATGATCAGCAGGTTCAAAATGGGGTTTGGGTAAACTCGAGCATTTTTCCAGCGATCGCGTTCTTGAAAGGGACGGTGAGGCAAATAGTCAAAAAATAGACCCAAAGCCAGCCCGACCACTAACGCCGGGGAAAACCAAAAATTCAGGACATACCCCAGAAAGCCGTACTGGACTGAAAAGAAAATGACTGACCCCACCGCGAGGCGAGATAAGAACCACTCCAGTAGCTCATACTTGCGCCACAATCGCCGCTTAAAGAAAAAGATTTCGTGATAAAAAAACCGTGCCGCAATCATCCACAGCGGCCCCCCAGTGGAGACAAAATGATCCGGGTCATTTTCTGGATCATTCACATTGGCATGATGCTGCATGTGCACCCGCGTGAAAACAGGAAAAGCAAATCCCAACATGAGGGCGCTGCCATGTCCCAAAATTGCATTAAAAATTTTATTTCGGTGCGCCACATTGTGAGACGCATCGTGAATTACGGTACCAACGAGGTGAAGAGCCACCACGTTGATCACAAAACATCCCCAGTCAACCCAGTGCCACTGCCAATAACCCAGGGTAGACACGACAACCATTCCCACTGCCAACAAAAACATCAGCAGCGTAGGATTAACGTCACCCGGTGGACCCAGAAGTTCCCTTGGTACAGTTGCTGCTGTCAGGGGCCTTATTGCCTCCGACATGTATATCCACTCCTCTTTAACCTTCCTTGCGTAGTATAAGCTACGTAGGATTAAGAATGAAGTTTTGTGAAATCAGCTCATCTAATTTATGACGGCATCCACCATCGTCTTACTTAATAGATGCTTCAAATCTAGTCTCAAAAAAACACCCCCAGCCGCGAAACTGAGGGTGGTTGAATCAGGGTGCATCTACCACTGCACTATACTTAGCCCGGTAGAGAACATCAGGAAGAAAGCGGTAGAGAGAGGGCAGGGCGCACCCCTCACTCTAGAGATCCGTTAGCAGCAAGGGGTTAAACCCGTGCTTCAGGGATGCCTGACCAATCATGTCCATTTTCTCTAGAGAGATTTGGTTGCGTCCCCAGGAAAAATTGGTATGCAGCTTTTCGAACTCTAGCAGCATGGCCTCAGCAAAGCAGGCAAATAGCTGACGAGCCGGGACTTCCATGCTCACGACTTCCATAATCCGCCAGTCAATGTCGAGCGAGTGCTCAACAATGCCGCCATTCAAAACATAAACATCAGAGCGTTTGACTTTGGTGCCCAAGTTTTTAGGATATCCGCCATCGATTAGCAAACAGGGATGCTTGAGCGTTGCAGCGTTGATTTCAACCCCTTTGGGCATACTGGCAACCCAAACCACGATATCGGCCTGGGGCAGCGCTTCTTCGAGAGGGAGAATCTTACCCCGTCCCAGCTCATCTTGGAGGTTTTGCAATCGCTCCTGGTTACGGGCAATCAGGAGCAGTTCCTTCACATCGCTGCGAGCATCGAGCCAGCGGCAAACAGCACTGCCAATATCTCCAGTGGCACCACAAACCGCTACGGTTGCGTCTGAAAGATTGATGCCGAGTTGTTTAGATGCCTGCTCAACTTGGCGACAAATAATGTATGCCGTGTGGGTATTTCCAGTCGTAAACCGGGCAAAATCGAGGGTGACATCTCGAACTCTTTCAATCTGCTGAAGATTAAAGTTCTCAAAAATAATAGAGGAGAACCCACCTAAGGCCGTAATATTGATGCCATGCTTTTGAGCCAGCGCCATCGCATTCATGATTTTACGGGTGGCGGCTTTGATCCGTCGGGTTGCCAGCATTTCTGGCAAAAAACAAGATTCAATGTAGCGCCCTTCGATCTCCTGACCTGTGAGGCTACGAACTGTGAGATTGTCTACGATTTGTGGCGGCGCGCTACACCAAAAATCTAACTCCTGATCGGCATATTCTGGGTAACCCAGGTCGTGAGCAACAGATTGAGCGTGTTCTAGACTTGTGAGATGGCCAATTAACCCAAACATTGATGAAACCAGATAAGCCTGCGGTTCAGGCGGAAAAATCTCCCCAGTGAGCAGGAGTCAACGTCTTTGAAAATACTACACAAAAATCAATGACCTGATGCACTGACTCGAGCAAAATATAAAGTCGCAAAACCCAGGCTGTGGGTCTATCATTAGCCCGCGCAAGGGATTCAGGAATTTATTTTTGATTGAGGCGATCGCCATCAGGCATCAAGTCTACTCTCCCTAGTCTACTCAATATTGAGACCAACCCGCACGAACCCCCTTAATTTAGCCGCAGACGCTTTAAACAGCACGTGCGATGAAAGCCCGCCTGAGGGTGACTTTCATCGCACATGAGTTATCCAATCTAAAGCTTAGGGATTTTACCTTCTACGAAGATAGAATTTCTAATCTTAGGTTAGGACAGTAATTAATGATGATAGCGGCTGGATGAGATGCTAGGCAAGACCCCAGAAGTGAAGAACTCCGTTGTGGGCTAGCAGTTCTGTCACAAGGGCAGCCACAAATCCAATCATGGCCAAACGGCCGTTCCAGACCTCAGCTTGAGGGGTAAAGCCCCAACGCCAAGCGTTGCGATCTTGAGCGGTAGTTACAGGAGTCGTGGTTGGAGTCGTTGTAAAGTTTGACATGGGTGTGCTCTGATTAGGTTATGAGGGTAAAGAAATGCGTGGACAGAAATCTGGATCAACTAGGCGCAACCGCTTCACTGGTGTGACTTAGATTCAACTTACCGACGATTTGCTAGGGGAACAGGATTGCTTTTACTGCTCTATGTCCCGCTATGCAAGTCACTCTATGTAAACCAAAGTAACAATCTGTTACAGCGAAGTCTTGGCACTTTTGGAGGATTGCGCCGTCACCCTTTAGACCCAGTTGGCCAATTTCATGGATTTACAGATTGGGTTGAAGTTTGGAGCAATCGTTCTCTAAACCACTCGATTCTGGCGAATGCATTCGCAGTACCAGTTAAAGCTGGCTTTGGGGATGCGAGCTTGGGTGGGGTAGTCAATATAGGTCAGGCCGAACCGACGCGTGTAGCCCCAGGCCCATTCAAAATTGTCTAACAGGCTCCAGAGAAAATAGCCGTGGAGCGGATACCCTTCTTGAACAGCACGGTGAGCTGCTTTGAGGTGCTGTCGTAGGTAAAAGATGCGACAGCAATCGATCACCTCACCCGCTGGAGTGAGGATATCTTCGGCCGCACAGCCATTTTCGCTGATAAACAGCGGCAGGTTGCCTCGGCCTAAGGTTTCACTCACATGGCGGATGCCCCAATAGAGGGCTTCGGGCACTACCCACAGCCAGGGCATATTCAAGCGCGGGTAGCTGGCCGATAGCGGCAGCACCTCAAACCCTTGGGCAGTGTCGGCAGCGCGCACATAGTTGCCCGTATAGACGTTGAAGCCCAGGGCATCTAAGGGTTGAAAAATGGTGTTGAGGTCACCCGCTTGGATGTCGGGCGCATCGGCACCCAGGTGCTCTAGCAACAGAGGGCTGTAGGCTCCGGTTAGAGCCGGGAAGATAATGCCACCATTGGTGCCTAGGGTGTGAAAGGCACGTTTGGCGGCGGCAATGTGATCAGGTGATTCGGCAATGGGGACTGGCACGCTGAAGTTGTCTACCAAGGCGACGGAGCAAGGTGTGGCAGAGGCGGCACGAATGGCTTGACAGGCCAATCCATGCGCCAGCAGCGCGTGGTGAGAGGTTTGCCAGACTTCCTTTTGGCTGCGTACCACAGTGCCGGGTGCGTGGGGTGGCACGTTGCCGACGCCGTAGCCTAGATGAGTAAAGCAAACAATTTCGTTAATTGTCATCCAGTGGGTGATGCGATCGCCCAGCCGACTGACCACCGCTGTCGCATAATCGGCAAAATCTTGCGCCATTTCCCGACTGCGCCAAGACCCATACAAATCTTCTAGCGCCTGCGGACTGTCCCAATGAAACAAGGTGGCATGGGGCGTAATGCCGTGATCTTGCAGGCAATCGACCAGTCGCCGATAGAAATCGATCCCCGCTTCGTTCACCCGCCCACGCCCGTCGGGCATAATTCGCGACCAGGCAAGACTAAATCGATAATGCTTGATCCCCAACCGCGCCATCAGCGCCACATCCTCGACGTAGCGGTGGTAGTGATCACAGGCGATCGCCCCCGTATCGTCATTGAGCACGCGTCCGGGCAAGTCAGCAAACGTATCCCAGACGCTAGGCGTCCGTCCCCCTTCATCGATCGCCCCTTCAATTTGATAGGCCGCCGTTGCTGCCCCCCACATAAACGCGTCAGGAAATTGGTAGCTTGCCAGTGGGGAATGTGCCGTCGGGTCGCTTGCCATCGGTTGCCTCACTTATCTAACCGCCGCATCAAGTAGGCCACGCCAAAATCTCCATGCGGATGTTTTTCTAATTGCTCTGCCAAGTCAAAAATCTGTCGCGCGAGGTCAGAGCCAAGTTTGTCAATTAAGGCCAGCCGTTCACGCGTGGTAAACTCTCGCTCTCTCATCCGGCTTTGCCAATCGCTAGAAAATAGCTGATCGATCATGGTATGCAGCCCCAGCCCTGCCAACACCTCCCATTCGCCGCGATCGCACCACATTCCGCCACATTGCGGACAGCGCTCTACATAGAACGGATTGGCTGACCCCACCCGTGCCCGCGACAAAAACCCGCGACAGTTGGGACATAGCGCCGTTCTAGAATCGAGCAGTGACGGGGTATAGGACAGATCGGCCTGCGCAGCAGGTGTGTTGGCAGTAGGCTGCTGCTGCTGCTGCCAACCGATATAGTCTTCGACTGGCAACCAGTTGCCCGCGCAGCTGGGGCAGTGTTTGACGGCCAAGCCTCCCGGCAACACATGGTCAATTAACTCGATCCCCCGCTCTTTGGGACAGTCCACAATCCAATCTCCCCTGATGCATTCACACTGCTATTTTGAACCTGTTTTGGCACAGATTGGCATCCCCTAAGCCAATTCTGCCCCGCGCTGGTCTGGATCTCCGTCATCTATGTCCAAATCGGTGGCCAAAATTGCCTCACAGTAGCGCAGCAGCAGATCGAGGCGATCGCCTATCTGTTGTCGTCTCTGCTGGCTGGTTTCAGGCTGGCGAGCCGTTTTCAGAAACATCGTATCCATCGCCAGCAGCCGCAGCTGTTTGCTGATTTCGGTTTGAATCGACTGGAGCCGGAGGGCGATCGCCTCATCCATCTCGGCCCAGGGCAGTGCCAAAATCTGCTGTTGAAACGGCTGAGTCATCGCCGCCACCGCCCCCATTAAAGCGTCCGCAGACGTCGTCCCAGACACGATAGCGGCCGGGCTGCCTATACATGCGCCTATCGGCTGCGGTTGGGTTCCTTTGCCTTCACTCCCGTGATCCCCGCCCCCCAGTCCGGCAGCAGTCCTTAGTTGCTCTAGGGCTTGCTGCAGCCTCTCATAGTGCTGTCGATGCTCACTTGGCACCATAAGTACACCTAAATTGTGTCAACGTTTCGTTGCTTGGCTAAACAAATGTAAAGAAGTCTGTATATAGTAGTAGAACAATGGCAGCTTTAGTGTTCATGATCCAGGTAAGTTATTAATTTAACTCGCACTGATCGACCACCTAAGTTTATCTGCTGATCCGAATTTTCTAGTTTGCTGCGAAAGCGGGAATCGAAAGCACCGTTGAGGACTTCCCAAAAGTTGCCCCTTAGCAGTTTAATAACTTAATCCAGATTGAGCATTGACGGAGGCAGGTAGGCTGCTTCCCATCTTGGTATCTAAAAAAGGTGTGAAAAGGTATGAAACCAGACCGCTAAGAAAAGTCCAAATTCTTTACTATATATAACTTTATAATCCCTTTACCTGATCTCTAGTCAAGCGTCTATGCGCTAGAGACCGATCGAGCAACTAGGTGCTTCAAAGTTTATTTTATCTGCTTAAAACATTATCATCGCGTTGCTTCAATCTTATTTTCTTCGTTTCTAACTCTCTCCATTTTCTAACTTTCTCCTTTTAAGGAGGTGCCACATGGACACACCCACCCTGACTCTCCCAACAGACATTGTCTTACCAGACTGGCTGAAGCAGTGTTTGCTATCTCATCACTCTACGATTACAGGCGACGGTGCCGAACAGACTCGTGCTGATGCAACGTTAGTTTGTCGGGCGTTTGATTTTGCCTACCGGCTGCACGAAGGCCAATTGCGCGCTTCGGGAGAACCATATATTGCTCACCCCGTTGCTGTTGCTGGCTTGCTACGAGATTTGGGCGGCAGTGGTGCCATGATTGCGGCGGGGTTTTTGCATGACATCGTAGAAGATACTGATGTCACGCTAGAAGACCTAGAACGAGAGTTTGGCGCGGAGGTAAGCCGTCTGGTAGAAGGGGTAACTAAACTTTCAAAGTTTAATTTCTCCAGCAAAACTGAGCGTCAGGCCGAAAATTTTCGCCGCATGTTTATCGCGATGGCGCAAGATATTCGCGTCATTATTGTGAAGCTGGCCGATCGCCTCCACAATATGCGAACTCTAGAGCACCTGTCTGATGAGAGGCGTCGCCGCATTGCCCAAGAAACGCGTGAGATTTTTGCCCCCTTGGCCAATCGCTTAGGAATTGGGCGCTTTAAGTGGGAACTGGAAGACTTAGCCTTTAAGTATCTAGAACCAGATGCCTACCGCGACATGCAACAGCTGGTGATGGAAAAGCGCACTGACCGCGAGGCTTTCTTGGATCGGGCGATCGCCCAAGTGCGTGACGAGCTAGAGAAAATCAACATTCACTGTTTTGAGATTAGCGGTCGTCCCAAGCACCTATATGGCATTTATGAAAAAATGCAGCGGCAGCAAAAAGAATTCCACGAAATCTTTGACGTAGCCGCCGTCCGCATCATTGTGGAAAGCAACGACGAGTGCTACCGCAGCCTTGCTATTGTGCATCACCTCTTCCGCCCTATTCCTGGTCGATTCAAAGACTATATTGGGTTGCCCAAACCCAATCGCTACCAGTCGCTGCACACGGTTGTGATTGGCAACACAGGTCGCCCAGTCGAAGTGCAAATCCGCACAGTAGAAATGCACCACATTGCCGAATATGGTATAGCCGCCCACTGGAAATACAAAGAATCCGGTGGCTCTAGCGGCAAAATGACCACAGACGACGAAAAGTTTACCTGGCTGCGGCAACTCTTAGACTGGCAAAGCGAACTCAAGGACGCCCAAGAATATTTGGAAAGCGTTCGTACCAATTTATTTGACGACGATGTCTATGTCTTTACGCCCAATGGAGACGTTATTCCTCTGACGCAAGGTGCCACCCCCGTAGATTTTGCGTACCGCATCCACACCGAAGTCGGCAACCACTGTGCGGGCGGCAAGGTGAATGGGCGGATGGTGCCGCTCGACACCCCCCTCCGCAATGGCGACATTGTGGAAATCATTCGGCAAAAAAATTCTCATCCCAGTCTGGACTGGCTAAATTTCACTGTCACAACCGGCGCGCGCAACCGAATTCGTCAATGGTACAAGCGCTCAAACCGCGAGCAAAACCTCCAGCGAGGGCGCGAGATGCTAGAGCGAGAGCTCGGTAAAAAGGGATTTGAGGCGCTGCTTAAATCAGAAACGATGCACATCACCGCCCAGCGCTGTAATTATCACAGTGCCGAAGATCTCTTAGCAGCGGTAGGGTATGGCGAAGTAACGCTCAATTTGGTGCTCAATCGTCTGCGCGATGCGACCAAAGCCCAACAGCCGATCGCCCCGGCGGCGGCCAAAGACGAGCTATCGACGCTGCTGCCGTCGATTCCAGCGGTAGCGCCGCCGCCTCGCGCCACACCAAAGGGGCAAGGTTGCCCCATCCACGGCGTTGAAGGGTTGCTCTACCATTTGGCTGGATGCTGTAATCCAATTCCTGGCGAACCCATTATTGGCATTGTCACCCAAGCCAGTCGCGGCATTTCTATTCACCGTCAGGGCTGCGCCAATACCGATAATATCCCCGGCGATCGCCTGATCCCAGTGAGTTGGAATGCCACAGACAGCCACAGCACCAGACCTCTAACCTACCCAGTCCAAGTGCAAATTAAAGTGATTGATCGCGTCGGCGTGCTGAAAGATATTCTCTCTCGACTGAGCGACCATAATATTAACGTTCGCAGTGCTCAGGTTAAAACATTCCCAGCTCAAACTGCCGTCATCGACCTTGGCATAGACATTCGCGATCACGAGCAGCTAGATCGAACCTTTGCCCAGATCCGCAAAATGAGCGATGTCATTCAACTACACCGAGTCAGCCAGGTCGAGCCGTAGAAGCCAGCTTGCCAGCTTAAAAGCAGCCTAAAAGCCTAAACGTAAACAGGTGCGCCCGATGAGGACGCACTTGTTTACGTTTGGGTCTGGATCACAACCTAATGGAAGCGCTTCCGGCGCTGTTTGCGCTTCGCGATCGCCTTGCGCTTTTGCTTTTCAAGCGGTGTCTCAAAGTGTCTATATTTTCTCATATCCGGGAAAATTCCCGCCTGAGACACTTTGCGCTTGAAGCGGCGCAGTGCTGACTCGATACCCTCATTTTCACCAAGAATTACTTGGGTCATCCTAGTTCCTCACAATTGGGCTTCAATCACAGCATTCCGAAAATCAGTCTGTGGACTCGGCGGTAAAAAATGAATCTGCCCCCACCGCCTCACCAAACTCTGGAAATTTGACTTA
>JAYUYI010000491.1:0-9166 GCA_043752545.1 Thermoleptolyngbya sp. | reverse complement strand
CCTAAAGTTGAAGGCGGCTGTAGCAGGAGCCGTAGGAATTAGCCCAACAGCGAATCCTGCTGCCACTAGTGACAGCATTGAGAACCGAGTCAGGTGCGATCGCAAGCTGAAGTTAGGCATGGCAAGAGAGAAGCGAAAGAACTAAACCGTTCAACCCACCAATCTTAGACCGAGTCCGGCTAAATTTACAGCAGCTTGGCACTGATTTTTTGGGCGATTTTTCTGTGGCGCTTTATAGTGTCAGAAGAGACTGGCAATGAGATAGGCAGATGGGGCAGCAAGTCAACCCGCAACGCATACAGCACATTGTGAGCACCTACCAACTAGCAGGAGAGGATGCGCTCGTGTTTAACCGGGCTGTAGACGATTGGCTAGGGGTTTATGTGGCTCCTTTAATTGAGCTGGCGTTGGTTGAAACCTTGGTCGATGGTTGGCTAACTGTCCCGATGCCGCGTGGCCTAAAATTTTTGCATCGGGTGCAAGAGCGGCTTTTAAGCTGGGAAAGCCAGCCGATTATCAGCACCCTGACTCCGGCTCAATTCCACCAAATTACTGGCCTTGATCCGGCACCCATATTTGGTGATAATGGCGCGCCGTTGACTCGCATCAAGGTGCAGGGCTAGAGTCAAGGTGCAGGGCTAGAGTCAACGCGCAGGGTTAGACTGCAGCGGCCCTGCCCGCCACTGCGATCGCCACCACCCCAAATACGGCAATCTGCTGCCGCTGAAGGCACTGAGCCGCCGCTTGAATTGTGGCACCTGTGGTAAAAATGTCGTCCAGCAGCAGCACCGAACCGTGCGGCGGACGGCGGCGCAATCTGTCACCGACTCGAAAGGCATCGGCCAGGTTTTCTAGGCGCGCCCCGCCAGACAGACTAAACTGCGCCTCGGTCGCCCGCACCCGTACCAATCCCTCTGAACACAGCGGCAATCGACTCACCTGACAAAATGCCTCCGCCAGCAGCGCCGCCTGGTTAAACCCCCGCTGCTTTTGTTTATCGACGTGGAGCGGAATCGGGATCACCGTTAGGGGTGGGCAGGCGATCGCGGCTCTGAGCCAAGCCTGCCCCAGCCCATGCCCTAACGGGCGCGCCACGGCACGCTGCTTGTCATATTTGAGGGCGGCGATCGCCTGTTTGAGCGCTCCTCCGTAGATGCCCCAGGGCAGCAGCGGCATCGGCTCCTGCCAAAACCGCGACATGCTCTCTACCTGACAACGCTGCACTCGCCGCCAACAGTCTCGGCAAAATACCCCCTCCGCCGACCGCTCACACAAGGGGCAAGTCGTCTTCAAAAACAAATCCAGCAGCGGTTTCAATGATGGCATAGCAAAACTGTGCAGATATGATCCACAAGGGGTTCGGGATTCCGGTATTAGCGGCGACTGGTGGCTAACCAAGGCATGCGTTATCCTTAAACTTAGGGATACCTAAGACATAACGCTAGATCCATGACTCGTTCGTTGTCCAAGCTTTGATGCCCATTGCTCGACAAGTTTATTGCTCGACAAGTTTATTGCTTGACAAAAGGCAACAGACAAAATAACGATTCATAAATCTAATGTTCCACATGGGTCGGATGGATCTAACATGAGTCATGTTATTTATGTGCCTCATCTCAATTTGCAGTTGCACCATTGTGGCTGAAACCTACAGATTGTCCTGGTTTCACCACAATTAGCTATTGAAGGCCGCATTGAGTGATTGTTCCCTTACGGTTGATCCAAAACTTAACTAAACAAAATACCTGACAAAACTGACACACATGCCAATTGCTCTGACGAAGCAGAATCGCGACTTACCCACCATCAACGAGCGTATCCGTTTTCCCAAAATCCGAGTTATCGATACCGACGGCTCAATGCTAGGGCTAATGATTCCCCGTGATGCGCTCAAGATCGCTGAGGAAAAAGAACTGGATTTGGTGCTGCTCAGCGATAAAGCAGATCCTCCGGTCTGCCGAATCATGGACTACGGCAAGTACAAATTTGAACAAGAGAAAAAGACGCGAGAGGCTCGCAAGAAGCAGCACACGTCTGATGTCAAGGAAGTGAAGATGCGCTACAAAATTGAGCTGCACGACTATAACGTCTGCGTCAATCGGGCAGAGCGCTTCCTCAAAGCAGGCGATAAAGTAAAAGCTACGGTGATGTTTCGCGGGCGCGAGATTCAGCACAAAGACCGAGCTGAGGAGCTGCTGAAAAAGCTAGCGGCAGATCTGCAATCTGTTGCCGAGTTGCAGCAAGATCCCAAGCAAGAGGGGCGGAACATGACGATGTTCCTATCCCCCAAAAAGGTCTAACCTCACCCCCTCAAAACTATTCAGGGGCAGCGGGCATTGCTCGCTGCCCCTGAATAGTTTTGAGCGTATCACCACTGAATTGAAACCCTAGCTAACTGATCACCTCTGCCCCAGACTTGGGAACGCTGAATGCATCACATCCTAGAAATGTAGTGCATCGGTTGATCCGAATTTTTCAGCGCGTGGTTAGATAATGAAACACCATAGAACAACGTAGCCCCAACTACGAGGCAGGCACACAAACTTGCATGGAACTGAAGGGTTGGACAGGGAGTAACGGAAAGAAGGTAACGGGGCGACGATTTTTGCAGTGGCTAAATCTGCGTCCGGAAGAGAGTGAGCGCACTTTTTTAATGTTCGCGTTCTACACATTTACCTCGATGGGGGTGCTGTGGTTGGAAGTGAGCGTGGCGGCGCTGTTTTTGGGCGAATATGGAGCGGACACGCTGCCCTGGATCTACATTGTTAGTGCTGGGATTGGCACTGTTTTGGGGGTGGCCTACTCTCGACTACAGAAATTCTTGCCCTTGCGTCGAGTGATCGTGCTAATTGCGGTGGTGATGGCGCTGCCGCTGTTATTGCTGCGGTTTGGGCTATTTATCTTACCGGGATATACCGTCTTCTTGATGCGGCTGTGGCTAGAGGCAATCTACGTTCTCAACGAGCTGAATACGTCGATTACGGCCAATCAGCTGTTCAATATTCGCGAAATTAAGCGCACTTACCCGCTGATTAGTAGCGGAGTCCTAGTCGCCGATGTGTTGAGTGGAATTTCGCTGCCATTTCTGCGATCGCTGGTCGGGATTGACAACGTTGTGACCCTAGCGAGTTTGATGCTGCTGCTGGGGGCGGGGGTGCTGCTATACCTGAGCCAAGTCTATCAACAGTTTTTTCCTGACTCGCCCCGACGACGTCTGCAAGAGCGCCAGCCCGACTTTACAACTCGTCGGTTGCGGGGCCCCCTGCAACGCTATGTCGTGCTGCTGGTTGCCTTTTTTGTAATGGCGCAAGTGCTGTGGCTGCTGTTGGATTTTCAATATCTGGCGCAGCTTGAGCAAAATATGAGTGCTGACAAAATTGCCGACTTCCTGGCTCTATTCAGCGCGGTGCTGGGCTTGTTTGAGCTAGGGGTACAGTGGTTTATTTCGAGTCGAGCGATCGAGCGGTTGGGGGTGTTTATAGTAACGATGACACCACCGGCGCTGATTTTTTTGGTGAGTTTGCTGGCACTCACAGGGCAGCTGAACTTGTTTTGGGGCGTGATTTTGCTCAAGTTTGTCGATGAGTTGCTGCGTTACACCATTCTTGCCAGTACGGGGCCTGTGCTGTTTCAGCCGATTCCCGATAACGTCCGCAGCCGGATTCAGTCTATGGCACGGGGGATTGCTGAGCCGCTCTCGACCGGAGTGACGGGGGTGGGGATGCTAATTACTCTGTGGGCTTGCCAGCGGCTGTTTGACAGCGCGGGGGCAGCCATGTTGCAGCAGAGCCAAAGTCTGATTTTTATCTTTCAGATTATGGTGTTTGGCTTCCTCTGGTTCGTCACGGTGTGGCTGCTGCGATCGCGCTACCTAGAACTGCTGGTGATGAGTGCAGATCGAGGCGAGTTGAGCCTGTCGGAGGTAGATCTACGCAGCTTTAAGCGCGCCGTGGTAGAAGCGCTTGGGCGCGGCAGCGAAGCCGATAAAAAATCGTGCATTGAGCTGCTGTCGCATATTGACCCCAAGGGCGTGGGTGAAGTCTTAGCCCCCTTGCTAGGCGGCTTTACGCCCGCCCTACAGCAGCAAAGTTTAGATGTGATGGCCGAGCATCCCAACCCGCTGTATTTACCCCAAGTGCGATCGCTGCTGTCGCACCCCTTACCGCCCGAAGTGCTGTCGCTGGCGTTGCGCTACATTTGGCTCACCGATCCCGAACCCGATATTCAGCAGCTGCACGACTATCTGCGCCCCGAGCTTGATCCCGAAGTGCGCGGCACTGCCGCTTCTTTGATGCTGCGTCGAGGCAACCCCCAACAAAAGGCAGAAGCTACCAACACCCTAAGACGGATGCTCACCCACAAACACGAGCGGGAGCGGGTGATGGGCTGCCGCGCCCTGGGGGAAGCGGTTTATATGCAGTCGCTCCGGATTCATATTACAAAGCTGCTAAGCGATCGCTCCCTACGAGTCCGCTGTGCCCTGTTGGAAGCGATCGCTGCTACCCGCCTAGAAGAATATTACCCGTCTCTGCTCAAAGGGCTGTACTACAAATCGACCCGCGAAGCCGCAATCCAGTCCTTGGTGCGCTTAGGGGATGAAGCGATTCCGCTGCTGGTAAATTTGGGTGAAGACATCTATAAGCTTGAGCTGGTTCGCACCTGCGCCTGGAAAACCTTAGGCATGATTGGCACCCCAGAAGCGGTGAATGCACTGGTCAACCATCTCATTACGGCTTGGGGGGTTACCCGACGCACCATTCTGCGGATTTTGCTCAAGCTGCCGAACGAGATCGGCATCGATGCTGTTGCCGATAGCTTGGGGCGTAGCGGCGTTGAAGCATTGATCAATCAAGAACTTTTGTTAATCGCCCAAACCTATGCCTGCACGCTGGATTTGCCACCCGAAACTGTCCCTGGACCCGAAGCAGATCTGCTGCGTCGGGCGCTGCGCGATTTGCAAGACGATGCCAAACAGCGAATCTTTCTGCTGATGCGCTTACTTTACCCGTCTGGCACTATCCAAGCTGCCGCGTTTAACCTCCAGTCAAATTCTTGGGAGACGATGGCACGAGGTCTAGAAATTTTGGATAACACCCTCGATATTCAAAGCAAATCAGCCTTACTCAGCATTTTGGATCAGCGCTCTGACCTAGAGAAACTAGAAAGCCTGGCTGAATTCACTAGTTACACGGCCATGCTACCCAGTCAGCGGTTGCGGCATCTGCTCGAAATTCGCTACTTTTTATCCGATTGGGGCTTAGCCTGCTGCTTTCACCTGGCGCGGCAGTGTCGCTGGAGCCTCACCCCAGAACAAATTCTTGCCTGTTTGAAGCATCCTACAGGATTTGTCAGAGAGGCCGTGCTGTCTTATTTAAGTGTGGCGTCACCCCGCACGCTGCAAGACTTGTTGCCTCTGCTCAAAGATGATCCCGATCGCCTCGTGACGGCTCAAGTCAAGCATCTACTCACCAGCTTAGGGCTACCCCCGTTGGCCTCGCAAGAGTTGGGATCAGCCCATACCCAGAACGGCTCGTCTGGCTCTCCCACCCAGTTCACACCGATCTAAAACCCGGCATCCAGCAGCCTTAAGACCTCCTCTATGACCGATAAACTGGGCTGCGATCTGATCAGAGCTGCCCAAGATGCATCCAAAGCCTTATTATTTTCTCTATGCTAACTAGTGTCGATCGCCTGTTATTTGTTCGAGGAGTCCCCATCTTTCAAGAATTGCGGGACGATTTTCTAGTGCGGTTGGCATCCATTATGGATGAGCTATCATTTCCTACGAAGCACACTATTTTTACCCAAGGGCAAGAGGGGCGATCGCTCTACATTATTGTTTCGGGGAATGTTCGAGTCCATTTAGGCGATCGCGAGCTAGCACGACTGGATCAAGGAACCTGCTTTGGGGAAATGTCGGTGTTTGACGCCGAACCGCGTTCTGCTTCGGTTACCACCATCGACCCCTGTGAATGCCTGATGTTGACCCAACAGCAACTGTATGAGGCGATCGAAGAAACGCCAGGGATTGCGGTTAACGTCATCCGGCTGCTGTCTCGACGGATTCGCGAACAAAACTTAAAGATCAATAAGCTCCAAGATGGCGGCGGTCGGCGGTTACCTGCCATGGTTTACGAAAAGCTAGCAGGACTGTGAACGGGCAGCCAGCCTAAACATAAATCAAAAAAATCCCATAAAAAAATCCCATAAAAAACCCGGCAGTGAGCCGGGAAAGTGTGAGGAGTGCGTATGACTCTGAATTGTAAGGCGACGGAATGACAACAGCTTGACAACAGCTTGACAATCCTGGGACATCGCTGTGAGTTACTGTTCGCTGTGAGTTACTGTTTGGGCATTACTAGCTGGGCATTACTGGTTTGAGCGAGAAAATAACCGGAAATACAGTGAAACCAGCAGCTCCTTAACAGGAAAGGCTACATAGGTGATGGGATTAATCGTGATCACAATGTTGCGGACATCGCGCTTGGCCAATGCCACGATCGCCCTTGCTACAACCGTAGGACTCATGACTCCAATCGGGTTGAGGTTGCTCTTAAAGGGCCCCAAAATTAGCTTGCGAATAATGCAGGGCGCATCTAAACGGCGTAGCGTAATTAAATCACCGAGGGTGCGCTTTGAAAGTTCGTAAAGCGGGCTAAACGCAGGACTCACCTCCGCTTCAGAGGTATTGATCCAAAGTTCTTTGACGGCTTTATGTTCAGACTTTTGCACCGTGCTCAGAAACAGTTCGGCTAGGTGCCAAGCAGAAAAGGTATTGACCGCAAACGACTGCTGAATGGCGGCTGGGGTGCGATCGCCATGCACGTTAATTCCGTGGTTGATCACCAAAATATCTACCGAGCGGAGGCGATCGCCCAACTCGTGCTCTGCCCCTAGCCGCCAAGTCACCACCTCAATCCCTTCAGCAAACTGAGCCGGCTCAGACGTCGTAATCGCAATCACTTTTGCGCCCTGCTGCACCAATTGGGCAATCAAGGCTTGACCCAGGGAACCCGATGCCCCCGTAACCGCAACCACCTTGCCCTTGAGCGATAGAGCCGTGCCCAACAGCTTGTCCACAATGGTGAAATGACCACAAAAATAAGCGTTGCCCTGATCAAAATGGTGCCGCCAGTGATACGTCCGATTCACCGTCCATTGAGTCGGAATTTCAACCAAATCCCCAGGCTTGTGAGTGATGTCTGTCTGGAGCAAAAACCCTTGAGAGCGGGCATAGGCCGTTAGCAAAAACCCAGTTGAGTAAATACAGCCAATCCCCATCGCTGGACTTTGCAAGACCCAAGCTGCCAAGGCTCCAATCCCCACCATCGCCAACGACTCAGGCACATCGTTGTGCAGCTGCGCCTGCTGATACGCCGCCAGACTAGTGATGCTCAGATCACGGCGGTAGGCTTTGTGATGAAGGTTGTGCGATCGCTGGAGAGGTTGCCAGTAGTGGCCACCAATGTGATAAACGTCTCTAACTAGTTCCGCAAATATAATCGACGCTAATCCAACAATAACTGTGCTGAGAACCAGGCTAGCCGTCATTTTGTCACTATCAAAATAAGTATCTTGTCACTCTTCAAACCAAGTATCAAATTCACTCAGATTCATAGATTTCTGTCCATAGGAACAGGCAGTCTCAACTGATTTGTGACTCGAGCTGGAGAGGAAGAGACAAAGCCCGCACCCCTGCAGCTCGTTCAGAATTCACCTATCTGGTTCTACGGCTCAATTTTTACCGAGCGAATCTTGTCACCTTGGCGAATTGCGTTGACCACATCCATATCCTCAGTTTTACCAAACGTGGTGTGCATCCCGTCCAAATGGGACTGAGGCGAATGGCAGATGAAAAACTGGCTGCCGCCCGTGTCTTTCCCCGCATGCGCCATCGACAGAGTCCCGGCCAAATGCTTGTTAGAGTTGATTTCACACTTAATCGTGTAGCCAGGACCAGCGGTGCCAGTACCCTGAGGGCAACCGCCCTGAACCATGAAATTGGGGATAACGCGATGGAAGTTTAGCCCATCGTAGAAGCCTTTATTGGCCAAATCGGTAAAGTTCTTGACGGTGTTGGGAGCATCTTGCTCGAACAAGTCGAGATGGATAGTGCCCTTGTCGGTTTCCATGATCGCGCGAGTCATGTGATCTCCTAAATAGTCTTCAGTAGTGAATTTCAGCCAGTTTGAAAAATCTTGGATCGATTGGATCCAGATATTCTTTGCTGTGAAGCCTAGTTTATCAAGACTCCAACCGGGAGTGTTGCCTAATTTGGCCACAGCTGATTTGTTGACGGCTTTTGTAAGTTGCGCGACACTATCTATAAGAGTAGGGCTAGTCGGATCCGTTAACTTTATTTAACTTTCGACTCGAATCAATTCGATAGATCACAATTAAAATTGTGGGTTTTCCTATAAGTCACGGTCAAGCCTACTCAAAATCAACCTAGATGCTGAAGCAGCTCTGCTTTTTTATCTAGGTTGCCATTAGTCTATAGATATTCTCAGTAGCGTGACAAGCTTATGGAAACGCTAGAGTTCATTATTTATCCAGACGGTCGGGTTCAGGAAAAGGTCACGGGCATCATTGGGGCATCCTGTGCTGAAGTGACAGCGGCGATTGAGGCTCAGCTAGGTCAGGTGCTAAATCAAGAGCCAACCTCCGAGTATTTCAAGGCACAATTGAATCAGTCTACGTCTTTTCAGACGCAGACGTCGTTGAGTGAATGGTAGTTTCGTGCTCTGTTTGTAATTGGTCTGTTAAATACCCCTATGTCACACTTTAGCCAAATCAAAACCAAGATCCGTGACCTGACCTCGTTAGAGGCCGCTCTGACTGATATGGACGTCAACTGGAAGCCTGGACCTCAAGCCGTTAGAGGCTACCGTGGTCAAACCTACGCTGCTGAAGTTGTGATCCCCCAAGACAATGGCTACGATGTGGGTTTTAGCTGGAATGGTCACGAGTATTCGCTAGTTGCAGATTTGCAATATTGGCAGCAACCCTTGTCTGTGGACGGGTTTGTCAATCGGGTGACTCAGCGTTACGCTTACCACACCGTTGTTAAAGAGACGACTCGCCAAGGCTTTCAGGTGGCAGAAGAGCAGTGTCAGCAAGACGGCTCGATTCGCTTGGTCA
Organism: Thermoleptolyngbya sp.; assembly: GCA_043752545.1. Taxonomy (GTDB): domain Bacteria; phylum Cyanobacteriota; class Cyanobacteriia; order Elainellales; family Elainellaceae; genus CASBQJ01. The sequence continues at coordinate 25 of JAYUYI010000491.1, read as the reverse complement.
TGCAGCGTTGGAATGGCTAACGTGA
>JAYUYI010000490.1:0-3786 GCA_043752545.1 Thermoleptolyngbya sp. | reverse complement strand
ACGGCAAAGCGACCCCGCCGACCGGGTAGCTTTAGTCAGCGGCATCATTGATCACGGTGGTTCTGTAGCCATTCAAGCTACCCTCACCCGCCCTGCCTCTGGCGGCGGGCAACCACCCGGCGGTGGGCAACCCGGCGGTGGGCAACCCTCTGGTGGAGTGCCACCCGCTCCTGGCCAACCGCCTGCCACTGGGCAGCCGCCTGCGACCGGACAGCCCCCGGCAACCGGACAGCCTCCGGCGGGGCAACCGCCGATTGGAGTGCGTTTAGCCTTTACCCTGCAAAAAATTGAGCAGATCGAAGATAAGACCGTTACGCTCCGCTACAACCGCACCGATGCGGTGCAGCAAACCTACGCGCCGCAAGGCTTAGTCGGGTTGCTAGCCGCCGATTTAGTCGGTACCGGACACTTCATTGATGTGGATCTGGATCATCCTTTCTTCCGCAACATTGACATTACAGTAGACGCGCCAATCGATTTTGCACGACTGGGGTTAACGGCGATCGATTTAGCGCTCGACTACGGCAGTGCGGCTGAACCTGCCACGCTCAAACACAAAGATTTGAGCTTTGAAGCGAATGGTCTAAAAGAGCGATCGCACTCTTTCTTTATGAATCGGGCGTTAGACCTGACCTACCGCTATCAGGTGCAATATCACTTCAATCCGCTAGCGGGCTGGGACGGGGCAGCGTTCAGCTACGAATTGCCGACTCGCACCACAGAAGATCGCACCCTCTTGGTCAACCCCTTCAACGATTTCGGCTTTCTGGAAATCAAAGTCATTCCGGGGGATCTAGATCCAGGCGTAATCGATCGCACCGATGTGCTGCTGCACTATGACGATCCAGGCACCTGGTCACGCGACCATCTGATTACGGTTCAACCCGACTCTGGCGAACAGTTTTGGCGGCTGCGGCTAACCCACCCTGATCAACGCACCTACACTTACCATTTAGTGCACCATCTCAAAGATGGATCAACCCGAACAGGACTGCCACAGACCACGCAAACTACCACAATCGCCGTTAACGATCCATTTGAAGATCCGCTAGTGGTCGAATTCTTCCCCAACTATGATGCTGCCACAATTCGGATGCTATTAATCGATGTGATCTACGAAGATACAGCCAATCAATACACGCGAGAGGAACGCTTACGCTTTGAAGGAAATACTGTTACATCACAGCGATTACGCATTGCTAGAATCAACCCTGATCTGAAGCAATACACGTTTCAAATCACGATTCTAGGCACAAATAATTCTGTTCGTCGAGAGCCTGCCGTAAACACGGATGCCACGATTGTATTCATTAGTGAACACATCCATCTTTAATCTAAATCGGAGATTATTATGACTAAACCTCAAACACCTAATTCACGCGCCGTACAAACTCTATTTCAACAAGAGCGCGCCGCCGAACTCAAGCAGCGTAAGGCCAAAAAGCTGCAACCCAAACCTACGCCAGAGGCCAGTCTTGGCCAATCGGTTTCAAATCAAGGTGCGGGGCTAGGGATGACAGTTGAATCAGATTTTGGCAAGCTGGGTCAATCTGAAACAGCCAGCCGCGAAGTGGTCGTGCCCAGTGCCCGACCCGCTCGACCTGGGTCTGAAGCTACGGCTGATCACGCGACTGAAACGCAGCAGCCGTTAGATGCCTACTGGGGCAGCTTTGGTAGCCCTGTAGGCCGCGCGATCGCCCGCTCACCGCAGTCCACCATAGAGGTGATAATTGGCAGTGACGACCGGATGCCAATTAGCCCAGCAACTGCATACCCCTGGCGCTCTATTTGTTCTTTGTTAATTACTGCACCCGATGGCACCTCATGGATTGGCACGGGCTGGCTGGCGGCACCGCGTCTGTTGCTGACAGCAGGCCATTGTGTCTATATGCATAACCAAGGCGGCTGGGCGAGCCAAATTGAGGTAATTCCGGGTCGCAATGGTAGCGATCGCCCCTTTGGATCGTGCATTGCAACTAACTATCGCAGCGTCTTGGGTTGGATAAATAACCGCGATCGCAACTTTGACTATGCCGCCATTTTGCTACCCGAAACCGCTCGTTATGGCGATCAGCTCGGTTGGTTTGGCTATACCGTCAAGAGTGATGACGACCTCAAAGCGCTGACCACCAATCTATCGGGCTATCCCGGCGATAAGCCTGCGGGGACGCAGTGGTTCCATTCGCGCCAACTGATGGATGTGGACGATCGCGTCTTAACCTACGACACCGATACCGCAGGCGGACAAAGCGGTGCACCTGTCTGGATTCGTACTCAAGATGGTAGCCGCTATGGTGTAGGCATTCATACCAATGGCGACCTAGCAGGCAACTCCGCTACCCGAATTAACCAGGAGGTCTACAACAACATTGCAAGTTGGGTGGCGGAGGTGCCGTAAGCCGCCTAAATTAATCTCCATTGATCCCGCATTTGTAGGGGCAGGTTACAGCCTCGTTCCTCAGGCTCTGCCTGGGAACGTAGATTCCGAGGCTCTGCCTCCTCTAAGATGAAGCGGCAGAGCCGCTACCCTAGTTCCCAGCCAGGAGGCTGGGAACTAGGGTTACCTGCCCGCCCATTTAACAAATCACGTTACACAACCCTATTAGGAGGCGTAATGCACACACCGTCTCAACCTAGCGCCACGGCCACAATCACCGGACAGGTGACCGATGCCCAAGGGCAGCCGATTGCCTGGGCAGCCGTCATGTTTACTGGAGACAGCCCACCTCATGCCGATATTGCGGCTGTTACCGATGGCCAAGGCCGTTATCGGTATACCAACTTAATTCCCGGCACCTACACGGTGTTGGTCAACGCCGAGGGCTACCCGGCACACACCCAGCAGATCCAGGCGATCGCCGCACAGGTGGTGCAGTTGCCCTTTCGCTTGAGTCACGAGTCATGAATGCGATCGCCACTGCCCCCCATCAGCCTGCAATCCAGGCCGTGTTAGACCTCTATGCCAACACTGCCCCAGTTCCGATGGCGCGGGCAACGGCGGCTTTGCATGTGCTGCTGCACGACTTGTATCGAGAACCCGATGCGGCGATCGCGTGGCAAACCAGCACGCTAACGGGGGACGGGTTTCCGCTAGAATTTGCCGTGATGTCCAGCGATGCCGACCTGCGCTACACCACCGAAATTAGCACGCCGCTGGTGGCACCTGTCCTGCGTTTAGCTCTGGCGCAGCAGCGATTACGGCAACTGACTCCAGCCGAAATTCCGGCTACCGTGCTTGTCAGATTCCAGCAAATGCAGCAGGGCGGCGAGTTGCGCTATGGCACCTGGGTCGGCGGGCGGCATGGGCTAAAGGGCGACAGCTATAAGCTGTATGTGGAAGTGCCTGCTGCCGATTTAGCAGCGTTTCGGACGCCGCTAGCAGCGTGCCAAATTCCCTACCCCACCCTGGCCGATCGACCTGTGCGGCTGCGGATGTTGGGCTACAATCTCACGTCTCGTCGCCTCGAAGCCTATTTTCGGGTACCGCAGCTTGAGTCTTACCATGTGCCCCGGCTGATGCAGTTCTGTGGATTGGGCGATCGCGCTCTAGAGCTATGGGATTTGATCGAAGCGAGCTACGGCTACAGTTTACGGGGCAAGTTGCCGGGTGGCTCGGTGGGCTTCAGCTATTCGGTGGCACCCGATGGCCTGTCTCCGATTTTTACCCTGTTTTTATTTGCCCGTGCCCTGTGGGGCGGCGATGCTAAGATTCGGCGTCAATTTAGCGCCCTAGCTGCCCAACAAGGCTGGGATATTACACCCTACCACCAGCTAACCCAGCCATTA
>JAYUYI010000489.1:0-3791 GCA_043752545.1 Thermoleptolyngbya sp. | reverse complement strand
CCTGATCTGCCGCCATCCAGGTAGCCTGTCGTCTGCTCTGCCGCATGTGCTACGCCTCATCAGAACGCCCATTCTAGCGAGTCAGGTAGCACTTAATGCGGTTTAGTTTAGCGGCTGTGCAACCCTAGCCCGCCGCCCAGCAGCGCTAGCCCCAATAAAAGCGGCGTTAACCAGTTGCCCCAGCGGACATAGGGCGTTTGGGTTTGGCGGCGGTGGATGGTGTCAGCGTGGGTTTCATCGGTGCGGTAGCCCGAGAGCCAAATGGTATGACCGTGGGGGCTAACGATGCCAGAAAAGCCCGTATTGGTGGCACGCACCGCCCAGCGATCGGTTTCAATTGTCCGCATCACGTCTTGAGCATGGTGTTGAGCCATCATGCGGGCTGTATAGGGGTCGTTATTAGACGCGGTGATGATGAATTCACCGCCCCGCGCGGCCTGGTCGCGGAACAGGTTGCTAAAGGCAGACTCGTAGCAAATGGCGGCGATCGCGCGGCCAACGGGAGTCTCGAAGGTTTGGGGCGATCGACCCGGTACCAACGAGCCGTCCACGGGAGACAAGCGGCTAATCAATTTACCCAGGCTCGCTTCAAACGGAATATATTCTCCTAGCGGAACCAGCTTTTCTTTGTCATAGCGGCTGTAGACGGCTCCCGTCCCCGTAATCGTAAACAATGTTTGAGTCCATCGCCCCTGCTGCTGACCAATTGTGCCCACCCAGGCCGGTATGCCCCGCCGCAAAATAGCTTGATAAAACGGATGCGCTGCCTGCCGCGCCGTTCCGACCCAAAACCAAGGGAACGTTCCTTCTGGCGTCAGCACAATGTCTACCCCTTGATCGGCAAGGGTTTCGTAGCCTTGTGTATAGTGTTTCAAGGCCAGTTGAGCACCCCGCTCGAATAGCTTAATCCGGGTAGGAATATTGCCTTGGATGATGCCTACTTTGAACCCAGAACCAGGTTGTTCATGCAGCGGCTGGCTGGCTAGGGCAACCCCCACGATGTGAGGCAGCACCAGGCAGCAAGCGGCCAGCGTTAGGTAGAACCGCACCGTCTGGGGAGCAGCGGTTTGGTTCGAACGCCGCTCAACCCAGCTGACAAACGCAGCGGCCACACAGCCATTCACCGCCACGATCGCCGCTGTCACTGTTAGAGGACCCGACAGTTGCCCTAGGTGCAAAATCGGCAGGTTAATCGGACTCTGCGTATAGGCCAGCGATGTCCAGTCCAGCGGGCTGCGGCTCCGCCAGTCTTCCGCAAGACACCACAGAGCCGTACCCAAAAGAATATGAGTGACTGAGTGGAATGCCGCCGCTGGCTGAGACGAACGTGCCGTTAACGCCGCCGCCAATCGACTCAATCGCTGACTAATCCAGTTGAGGCTGAGGTACCAGGCCACTACCAGAGCCGCTCCCCACAGGGTAATAAACACCCAGGCAAATAAGGCGATCGCCACACTCGCTAGCCAGGGCACCCCCATCCAGGTCAGCGGATGCAGGTCAAAAACCCAAGAAAGCGCCAGACCGTTGTAGCCGATCGCCCAAGCGAGACAGTAGAGAACGGGACGCAGCGCTAGAGCAAAGGCTGGCTGAACTCTCGCCGCCGCTTGCCGGTTGAGGGTAATCAATACCCACAGCGGCGCTAAGGCCACCCATGCCAAAAACCAGGCGTTGACGGGAGCCACCGTTAAGCCCATTCCAACGCCGCTAAGGAAGGCGATCGCCAGCTGGCTCCAAGGCTGCTTAAACACTCCAGGGATCAAAGAATTTACGCCCTAGCTACCGGGTTCGCTATCGGGTGGAGTGTCCGACTGGTCGGCGGCTTGGCTGCCGATTTCACCGTCGATTTCACTGCCGATTTCACTGCCGGTTTCACTGCCGAGCTGGCCATTGGAGGCGATCGCTCCTGCTGCACCCGTGGCCGCTCCTGCTTCATCCGTAGCCGTAGCGTCATCACCCGTAGCTGTAGCGTCATCAGCCGTGGTCAGTGCGTCTTCCCCATTCGACGGCGGCACCAGCGCTACGGCGGCGATCGCGTCATCGTCATCTAACCGCTGCACCCGCACCCCGGTAGCGGCCCGCGACTGACAAGAAATAGCGTTGACGGCTTGGCGAATGATAATCCCGCGACTGGTGACCAGAATCATCTCGTCATTGTCATTCACCACCCGCAGCGCCGCCAATTGGTCATTGGCCTTGCGGAAGCGCAGGGCACGCAAACCCATCCCGGCACGGCGCTGGAGGCGGAACTGGGCTATAGGCACCCGTTTACCCAACCCGCCCGTGGTAATCACCAAAATCCAGGGACCTTGGGTGGCGGGCATTTCGACCTCTTGATCGTCCACCTCAGCCTCCACCTCAGTCTCCTCGCTTTCAGCAATGCTTTGCACCACCTGACTGGGCAAAATGTCCATGCTGATCAGCTCGTCACCACTACGTAGCGCCATTGCCCGCACGCCTCTCGTTGGCCGACCCAATGGCCGCAGCTGTTCGTGGTTGGTGCGGAAGTGGATGGTCATGCCCTTACGAGAGCCGATGATAATGCTGTCGTCGGCACTGGCCAGCCGCACCCAGCGCAGTTGGTCGCCCTCCTCCAAGGAAATCGCAATCAAGCCATTGGTGCGGATGTTGCTAAAGGCAGATAGCTGCGTTTTTTTGATGTAGCCTTTTTGCGTCAGCATCACCAGATAAACGTCGTCGCTAAATTCGGTGACCGATACCACGGAGGTGATTTTTTCGTTGTGGGGAATCGGCAGTAGCTGCACCACGGGCATCCCGCGTGAGGTGCGCGATCCGGTCGGAATCTGGTATGCCCGCAGGCAGTACGCTACACCGCGATCGCTAAAAAACAGCACATTGTCGTGGTCGTTGCAGGTCATGAAGTGGTCGATACCATCGTCTTCCTTCATGCGGGTGCCTGATTTACCCCGTGTTGCTCGGTTCTGTGCCTCAAACGTGCTGACTGGCATCCGCTTAATGTATCCCTGCTCTGTGACCAAGACGATCGCCTGCTCATTAGCAATCAAGTCCATGTCAAACAGTTCACCATCTAGTGGCTCAATTACAGTCAGGCGAGGTGTAGCGTGAGCGGCCCGCAGTTCCACAACTTCTGTGTTGATGATCTCCAGAATGCGTTCACGCCGAGCCAAAATGTCATTCAAATCGGCAATTTTGATTTGCAGATCGTCGTGCTCATTGTGAATTTTGTCAGCTTCTAGCGCCGTGAGACGGCGCAACTGCATTTGCAGAATGGCATCGGCCTGTACTTCCGATAGGCCATAGGTTGCAATTAGCTCTTGTTTTGCCGTCGGGGTGTCGGCGGCGCTGCGAATTAGAGCAATGATGGCATCCAAATTGGCCAAGGCCACCAGCAACCCTTGCAGCAGATGATCGCGCTCTTCCGCCTTGCGCAATTCGTAGCGGGTGCGGCGGGTAATGGTCTCAATGCGGAAGTCTAAAAAGACCTGAAGCGTATGCCGAATGGTTAGCAGCTGCGGTTCAGAGTTTACCAGCGCCAGCGCATTCACGCCAAAGTTGGCCTGGAGCGGCGTTTGCTTATAGAGGTTGTTGAGCACCACGCGCGGGTAAGCGTCGCGCCGCAGCTCAATCACAATTCGCATGCCATCGCGATCGCTCTCATCGCGAATGTCGGAGATCCCCTCTAAGCGATGCTCGTTAACCATTTCGGCGATTTTTTCGATCAGCGCTGCCTTATTCGTCTGGAAGGGTAGCTCGGTAATAATGATGGCTTCGCGATCGGGCGCGCCACGTCGCTCTAGCGTTTCGATGGCGGC
>JAYUYI010000488.1:0-9191 GCA_043752545.1 Thermoleptolyngbya sp. | reverse complement strand
GCCTCGGCGGCTTGAGGAGACTTGCCTGCGTCCTTCCAAAGAATAGCCGCACAGGCTTCCGGGCTGGCCACATAGTAAACCGAATGTTCAAACATCAGCAGGCGATCGCCCACTCCAATGCCGAGCGCCCCACCCGAACCGCCTTCCCCAATCACCGTACAGATAATTGGCACATCTAGCCGAAACATTTCTCGCAGGTTATAGGCGATCGCCTCACCTTGCCCCAATCGCTCTCCTTCCAGCCCTGGATAGGCTCCCGGCGTGTCAATAAAGGTCAAAATCGGCATGCCAAACCGATTGGCATGTTCCATCAGCCGCATGGCTTTGCGATAGCCGCCCGGTGAGGCCATGCCAAAGTTACGCGCTACATTGTCTTTGGTATCGCGCCCCTTTTGGTTGCCTAGCATCACGACAGGCTGGCCATCTAACCGCGCCACACCGCCCACCAAAGCTCGATCATCGGTACCCGTCATGCGATCGCCGTGCAGTTCAATCCATTCATCCGTCATCGCCTGAATGTAATCGAGCGTACTGGGGCGACGTGGATGTCGTGCGACCTGTAGCCGCTGCAACGGGGTTAGATTATGAAAAATCTCGTGCCGTAGCTGATTCGCCCGCTCCTCTAAATCGTAGATTTGATCAGATACATCTACTTCACTCTCCTCCGCCAATTCACGAATTTGAGTGATCCGCGCTTCTAACTCTGCCAGCGGTTTTTCAAAATCTAATAAGGGACGACGTTCAGCGTTGCTCATAGGGGAGAGGGCTAGAGATTTGGAATTAGAAACATGCGATTACACCGTAGAGATCTTAACAACTGAGGGGGACATCCTTCACCCGTCTTCCTCGTCCTCGTCCCCTTGGCCATCACGCCGCCCTAATTCATATACCCCTGCTCCGATCGCCGCTAGAATCCCGACACTAATGGCCCAACTGCGTCCCAGGCTAACGTCCGTGAGGTAGTTTAAGCCCCCACCGACAATCACAAACGGAATGATGCTGAACAGAGCCGCATAGAAGGCATTTTGGGACTCGCGGGCTGGCTTTGTCCGATCAAAATCTGCTTGTGAGGTGTAAAGCGATCGCTCGGCATAGTTGAACCAGCGCGCCAACTGATCAATCACCCAATCGCTGAGCGGAGAAAAGCCCAGGTACAGGGCAATGGCCCACAGCCCGACTCCAGCGACAGTGGTTGGATCAATCTGGATCTGGATGGGAAATAGGTCACTCAGCATGGGAGGGGCGATCGCAAAACCGCAAAAAAGAACGTTAATCGATTGTAAACGTTTGTGAATTACCCGATGCTGACGACTATGGGGAGCTGCAGAAATATTGTCTAAAAACTTTCCAAAATTTTGGAAAATTTTCCGAAATCCAGATTTGCCAACGTGTAGCTAGAACTTTGTCACTGAACCACGATTATTTCGTCAGCAGGTCATCCCAAAGCATGACGCTTCAATCTGTCAGCTATGCCACACTAGAAATATGCCCAAAGCTAACCACAGAAGAGCATCTGCCCTCCTCATCGCCACAACTGGAGAGTATCTAAATGAAAATTAGAATGACGCAACTTAGAGCGACCTTTTTAACAGCCATCTCATTAATTGTGCCGCTGCTGCTGAGTGCTCCTGTGCGAGCAGACAATCCTAACCATGTGGCTCAACTGCTAGAAAGCCGTGCCTGTGCCGGGTGTGACCTGCGGGGAGCTGACCTGAGCGGGCAACATCTGATTGGAGTAGACCTGCGGGCGGCAAATTTGGCCGGGGCAAACCTGACCCATGCCAACTTGGAAGGAGCCGATCTAACCGGGGCGAACCTGTCCGGGGCTGATCTAACAGACGCGTTTGCAACCAACGCTAGCTTTACCAATGCCAATCTGACTAACGCTAATTTTTCTGACGCGACGGTGTACCATGCCGACACATCTGGAGCCACCGTTACGGGGATTAACTTGGCTGGGGCAGAAACAGATGGCAGTAATATGAGTGTAGGTGGCGATTAGTCTTTGATCGTTGGAGAGGGTCTACCTCGCGGCCACCGCTCAGCCGGTTCCAGAGAGTCACAATGTTTCTAGAGTTTTGATGCAAATTTTAGAAGCGCAGACGCTCAAAAAGTCATATCCAGTCAAGGGACAGGCCGTCTTAGCGGTGCGAGATGTGTCCCTCAATATTGCGGCGGGCGACGTGCTGGCGTTTTTGGGTCCCAATGGGGCTGGCAAAACCACCACCATCAAAATGATTGCGGGGCTAATTTTGCCCGATTCGGGCTGGGTGCGGATTGCAGGACGTAATCCCCATCAAGATGCGAAGGCGTTGCGATCGCTGGGTGCGGTGCTGGAAGGGAACCGCAACCTATATTGGCGGCTGACAGCGGCGGAGAACTTAGAGTACTTTGGGGTGCTGCGAGGGTTGAGTCGGCGGGTCGCGCGCCAGCGAGGGCAAACCCTATTAGAGCGGTTTGAGCTAACCGAAAAACGAAAAACGGTGGTGCAGGCGCTATCGCGCGGCATGCAGCAAAAATTGGCGATCGCCGTGGCCTTAATCCACGATCCACAGCTGCTGTTGCTGGATGAACCCACCCTGGGGCTAGATGTGGAAGCGACCCAAACGGTGAAAACCTTGGTGCGAGAAATTGCGGCTGAGGGGCGGGCAATTTTGCTCACAACTCATCAGCTCGATATTGCCGAAGAACTGTCCGACCGGGTGGCCATTATCAACCGGGGCGCAATTGTGGCCGAAGAACCGACGGCAGAATTGATCCGGCAGTTTTCGGGCACGGCCTATACGGTGGAGCTGGACGCAACGCTCGATGGCGATCGCCTGCAAAAGATTGAAGCGATCGGGGCGGTGGTTCAAGCCAACACAGTGATTGTGCGTGACCCGGCGCTGCTATATCACGTCCTAGACATCCTCAAGCCGTTGCCCCTAGTCAAAGTCGAGAAAGACCAGGCTAACCTCACCGATATTTTCTTGACGCTCACCCAGGCTCACCCAGGCGGATCTCCAGACCTAAATGACTGAATTATTTTTGGCAGAACTGCGGCGCAGTTGGATTCAACTCCTGCGGTATTCTACGGAAGCGATCGCCGGGATTGTGATCACCACGGTTGTCTTCTATGGGCTGTTTTTGAGCGCTCAGTATATGGCTGGGCCAGATTTGCAGTTTGGCGAACGGCTGGATTCGGTGATCATTGGCTACGTGCTATGGACGCTGGCGCTGTTTATCATGACCGATATTGCCGGGAACCTTCAGCGCGAGGCGCAAACGGGCACCCTGGAGCAGCTATTTATTTCGCCCTACAGCGCCACTCAGGTATTTTTGACGCGGGCGATCGCCAGCCTATCGATTCAGCTAACGCTGTTGGCGGGCATTCTCGGCACCATTATGCTGCTAACCGGCAGTCGGCTGTCGTTTCCGGTAGCGGTGCTGCCTGCGTTTATTACCGTGCTGCTGGGAGCCTATGGGCTGGCATTCGCCATGGGGTCGCTGTCGCTGTTATTGAAGCAGGTACAGCAGCTGTTAGGCATTTTTCAGTTTGCGCTCTTGTTTTTGTTAGCCGTGCCGTCCGAAAGCTGGACGGGTTCGCTCAAGCTGCTAGCGCTGCTGCTGCCAATGGCTCCTGGGGCAGGTCTGCTGCGGCAGGTCATGGCGCAAGGGCAGCCGCTGGAACCAATACCGTTGCTGCTAGCCATGGTGAATGGCGCACTGTATTTGACATTCGGGTTGGTGATGTTTCGGTTGGCAGAACGCGAAACCAAGCGCCGTGGCAAATTGGGAGGCTACTAGACAATGCCAGAAGGCCCCGAAATTCGCCGCGCCGCCGACAAACTAGAAAAGGCGATCGCCCTAGAACCGATCTCTGACATTTTCTTTGCCTTCGACCACCTGAAGCGGTACGAGGAGATGCTAATGGGCGATCGCGTTTTGGGAATTCAAACCTACGGCAAAGCCATGGTGATCCGCTGCGCCAGCCAGCTCAATATCTACAGCCACAATCAGCTTTACGGCGTTTGGTACATTCGCAAGCCCTACGACTACCCCCAAACCAATCGGCAGCTGCGGCTCGCTATCCATAACTCGCGTCAGTCGGCCTTGCTCTACAGCGCCTCTGACATTGCCGTATTGCAAAATGACGAATTGTTGATCCATCCGTTTCTCAGCCGCCTAGGACCCGATGTTTTAGATCAAGCCGTCACATCGGAGCACCTTGTGGCTCGCTTTCTAGCCAAGCAATTCTACCGTCGCGGCCTGCCCACCCTGCTGCTAAACCAACACTTCCTCTGCGGGCTAGGTAACTATCTGCGCAGTGAAGTCCTGTTTGTTGCCCGAGTCCATCCCACCCTGCGCCCCGTGGACTGTACGCCTGCCCAAATTACCCGCTTGGCTGACGCCGCGATCGCCCTTAGCCGTCAATCCTACGCTACGGCGGGGATCACCAACGATCTGCAACGGGTGGCTGAGCTAAAACAGCAGGGCTACAAACGCTCTCAATATCGGTTCTATGTGTTTAACCGCGATCGCCTGCCCTGCTTCGTGTGCGGCACCGAAATCCGCCGAGAAATGCTGGGCGGCAGACGGCTGTATTATTGCCCAATTTGTCAACTGCAATAGTTTTTGAAAAAGACACATCTGAGGGAAGCTGAAAGATCAAGCTTGAACTTGCATATTCTCAGCTAAGCTATATGGCTTCAGCCAATCTGGCAGCCAATCTGGTAGCCAATCTGGCAACTGTCTTGATCCGCTTTTAACCCGCTGAAGTTGGTTGTTACAGTCAACAGCAGCAATGTTTTGAGGTTTTTATGAATCTGGTTGATCTAGCATTTACACCCGCATTAGAGCAAGCTGGGCTAATTCGGCGGCGGGAGATTTCGCCACTAGAGTTAGTCCGGGTGTATTTGGAGCGGATTGAGCGGTTAAACCCAGTGCTGGGCAGCTTTTTTACCGTTATGGCTGAGCAGGCGATCGCCGATGCCACGACCAAAACCGAGCTGCTCATGGGGCTAGACTCAGACGAACTGCCGCCGTTTTTTGGCGTGCCAATTTCGATTAAAGACTTGACCCCTGTTGAGGGCGTAGCCTGTAGCTATGGGGTAAAGGTGCTGCGCAATCGGCTGGCGACCGAAGATTCGGGGACAGTACGGCGGATTAAGCAGGCGGGATTTGTCTTGCTGGGGAAAACGGCAACGTCAGAGGTTGGCTCTGCGCCCTATACCGAACCGCATGGGTTTCCGCCTGCCCGCAATCCCTGGAACCCTGACTATACGCCAGGTGGCTCTAGCGGCGGGGCGGCTGCTTCGGTGGCGGCGGGGCTAAGTCCAATTGCCCATGGCTCCGATGGCGGTGGGTCGATTCGCGGTCCTGCCTTTTGCTGTGGATTGGTCGGCATTAAACCATCTCGGGGGCGCGTCTCTCATGCCCCAGTGGGCGATCGCCTCAGTGGGCTTTCGACCGATGGGCCATTGGCGCATACTGTAGCGGATGCAGCGGCGCTGCTGGATGTCATGGCTGGCCATACGCTGGGCGATCCCTACTGGCTGCCCGACCCGAATCCGTCGTTTTTGGCGGCCACCCAGCGATCGCTGAAACCGCTGCGAATTGGCTTCACCACTGACCTGCTGCCGATTGGCTCAGCCGATCAACTCTGCACCCAGGCGGTGTTAGAGACCGTTCACCGCCTAGAAGCCATGGGTCATCAAGCAGAACCCGTTAGCGTAGATTTGACGGATCTGGCGGAGCCGCTGGTGACGGTATGGCAAACCGGGGTGGATGTGGGAGTGCCCTGGTTTTTGATGGGGAAGCTGAATCGCTGGTTACTGCGGCGATCGCGTCACCGCAGCGCTGGACAATACCTGCAAGCGGTAGCCAAAATGCAAACCGCCGCGCGTCAGATTGTGGCGACGTTAGACCCGTTTGATGTCGTGGTGCTGCCCGTTTTTCTGCATCCCACGATCAAAGTCGGCGAATGGGCACGGCTTAGACCAACACAAATCTTTGAAAAGGTGGTGCACTGGGTGGCTCCTAGCCCCATCATCAACGCCACTGGGCAACCCGCGATCGCCCTGCCCACAGGCTTTACGCCAGCGGGACTACCGATTGGGGTGCAGCTGGTGGGTCGTCCAGCCGATGAAGTCACGCTGATTGCTCTAGCGGCACAGCTAGAAGCCGCCCATCCCTGGAATCAGGTTCGACCCGCGATCGCCCAATAGCCGTCCCCCATCGGCTTGAACCCCATTTACTCTAAAATCGCAATCGCTGCCGATTGTTGTACACCGACTCAACTAACCCAATGGCAATGAAATTGGTGAGCAAAGACGATCGCCCGTAGCTAAGCCAGGGCAAGGGAATCCCGGTGACGGGAGCCAGCCCAATCGTCATGCCAATATTGACCAGCACCTGAAACACGATCATCGACAGCACCCCGATCGCCAGCAGGGAGCCAAAATTATCTTTGGAATTCTGCGCAATAATCACCAAGCGCAGACAAACCAGCCAAAACAGCACCAGCACTAATAAACAGCCGACGAAGCCTAGCTCTTCACCAATGGCTGAAAAGATAAAGTCAGTGTGCTGCTCAGGGATAAAGTTGAGCTGAGTTTGGGTGCCATGGTTTAGCCCGCGTCCCCATAAGCCGCCTGCTCCAATGGCAATGCGAGACTGAATCAGGTGATAGCCGCCCCCGAGTGGGTCTTTGTCAGGATCCAGAAACAGCGTGAGGCGATCGCGCTGATAATCTTTTAGCAGGCCCCAGAACACATGCCCCAATCCACCCGCAACTAAATTGATAGTGGCGGCAAAAAATGCGCCGTAGAGTGGCCAGGGCAGCGTCCGCCAGCCCACGTAAATCATGAGCGCTACCCAGGCAAACCAAGCGGGCAAAAACACACCATATAGAGTAGCGGCAACCAACGGCGATACCAGCAGCACCAGCCATCCCGGATTTGCATTTGCCCAATACAGCATCCCTAGCGTAATTGCGCCAAACACTAGACCAGTTCCCAAATCGGGTTGCAGCATAATCAGCATCCAGGGAACCGCTGTAATCGCCAGAGTTTTAAATACGGCTAATAGGGTCGAAGCCGTGCGCTCTTGCAGCAATGCCGCCAGGGTAATAATCATGCCAACTTTGGCAAACTCTGAGGGCTGGACGTTGAAACTGCCAATCGTAACCCAGCTCTGCGCGCCATTAGCTGTGGTGCCAATGAAGATCACAATCAGCAATGCCACATTGGTGATGGCATAAATGAACCAGTACCACTCGGTCAAAATATCGTAGCGCCAGCGGGCGATCGCCAATGCCAAAACCAACCCAATGCCACCTACAATCAAATGCTGGATCCAAGAGTTGAAGTCTTGACTCAGTTCGGTACTGCGGATGGCCAAACTGCCCAGAATCGTCAGCGCTACAACCGTCAACAGCAACAGCCAGTCTAGCTCTTGCCAGGGAGCCACGATGGCTTTCCACCGAAAGCGGGTGATGAAGGTTTTTTGCAGCATGGTCATCCCAATTTAAGTAGTACTCGTGATCCACCTGGGTCGGGGGCATGGCATGCCCCTGCGGGAAATCGATGGGTCAGGTTTCTGGCGCAAACCGATATCAGGTTCCCTTCAGACTGAGACGGTTGGTGATAGCTGTGATTTTAGCTTAGCTAGTGAGTTTAACTTAGCGCAGCGATTGATACGCGAGCTGCAATTTGCTGAGCGATCGCCGTCAGCGCTTTGGCAGACGCAGATTCAGGAGCATCAAGCACAATGGGCAGGCCGCGATCGCCGCCTTGCCGCAGGGCAATTTCTAAAGGAATACAGCCCAATAGCGGTAGCTCTAGCTCAGCCGCCGTTTTCTCGCCCCCACCCGAGCCAAAAATATCGTAGTGGCGATCGGGCAGATCGGGCGGAATGAAATAGCTCATATTTTCCACAATCCCCAGCACAGGGACTTGCAGCTGCTGAAACATACGTAAGCCTCGGCGCGCATCTTGAAGAGCTACCGTTTGCGGCGTCGTCACAATCACAACCCCCGCCATCGGCACCGATTGAGCCAACGTCAGCTGAGCATCGCCCGTACCAGGCGGCATATCAACCAGCAAATAATCGAGTTCACCCCACTGCACCTGATACAGAAACTGACGAATGATCCCATTTAGCATGGGTCCGCGCCAAATCACAGGCTGATCTGGATCAATCAAAAAGCCCATCGATACTAGCTTAACGCCGTGGTTAAAGGCTGGCTCCAACACCTCACCTGCCCCGCCTGCTTGCACCTTCACCTGGGCGGCGCTCAGTCCCATCATCGTCGGCGTATTTGGCCCATAGATATCGGCATCTAGTAGCCCTACTTTGGCACCAGCCAGCGCCAGCGCCACGGCTACATTTACCGTAACGGTACTTTTGCCAACACCGCCCTTACCGCTAGAGATCGCTAAAATATTTTTCACCCCGGCAATCCCAGTGCGGTCAGGCAGAGACTTTTGCTGTGGGGTTTCTGCCGTCACATCGACCACCACCTGTTCTACCCCAGGCAGCGTTTTCACAGCACGCTCACAGTCTTCCACAATAAACTGCCGCAGAGGGCAAGCAGGAGTGGTCAGCACCAAGGTAAAGCGAACGGTGCCTGCCACGACCTCCACATTACGGATCATATTTAGCTCTACTAAACTCTTGCGGAGTTCAGGGTCTTGTACCGGACGCAGCACCTCTAGTACAGAGGGGATATCGAGAAGATTGGCCATCGTGTTCTCCACACTGGCGGCTTCACCAGCGTTTTTAGCATTGCTTCATGCAATCTTACCGCCTGACAGGAGTTTCAAGTAGCAGCTAGATCTGGGAATACGCCACTCTGCCCTATCTGCTATGTCAACTGTTGCAAATCAACCATTGAAGGAATTAAGAGAATATCCCAATCCAGAGGCTAAAACCAGGGCGCTAAAGAGGTCAGGAGAGAACGGTTTAGGCGTCCTTACAGCCACAATGTCCTCGAGCAATTCTTGTTCTGCTGCTTGGGCTAGTTCCATCGCTACCCTGGCAGCATGGCGGCGAATCAGCGACCAGACTAAGGGTGACAGCCAGCCCCGCAGCGTTACCGAGTAAGACACACAGGTACCGCAAACAGTAGACTCTACCTTATACGTGACGCGCTCTTCTAATCCAGGAATTGCCAAAATGCGCACGCTCAGCAGCTCACGCGGGCGCACGCG
>JAYUYI010000487.1:0-9195 GCA_043752545.1 Thermoleptolyngbya sp. | reverse complement strand
ATCGCCGATTGCAACTCTTCTAACCCTTCCAATTCAGGCATACACTCTTCTCCAAAATCCTCAATCAACGCCTCAACAAAGTTGTGGGCATCGATTTTTACAGGCTCTGTAGAAGTGTTGCACCACAAATATTTAGAAGGACGAATTGATTCGTCCTCGCACGTCTCCAGATAATCTTCCACCGTTTCATAAACAATTGCCTCAGCGGGGGCTGGGGGAGCAAACCCGTCCTCCCAGTCTTTAGCATCAATGATTTCCGCATTAACAAACCACTCTTTCTCTAACTCTTCGATCGTTTGTTCATCTTCAATCCAGCGAGTGTTTACCAATCGTGAGCGGGGAACCGTAAATTGAAGCTTTGGGCTATCAGGATCATCGCACTTGGAGACTTGAATTAACGCTGTCACATCGTCTAAGGCTATTATTTCAGCGGGAACGCGAGTCTCGTAGCCCAAGTCAATGTGTACCTTAATCAGCCACTTCACGGTGTCGCCAATCTCAAGCGGCGCTAGTTTATTCCTCAATTTGTCTACCTTTGCTAAATAAATACGTGAAGGACATCAGTCCCCCAAAATTAGTGCGACTGATCAGGCTTCAGGAAAGCGTACTCAGAGCGACCTCTGTTTGGCAAATTCGCGTTAATTAAACGAATCGCTCTTACGACACTCAGAGCTTCAAGCTGAACTAGCTTCCCGATCGGCTTCTTGGCTGCGAAGATCGCGATCGCGAGGCAGTCGGCATCGTTCAATGCCCTCGCTTTGAGCTGAGACTTTGAGTTAAAACTGTACGGTTGCACGAAATTCAACAAATGAGTTCTCTCGGCTTGAATTTCGTCCTCACGCTGAAGAACTTCGGCGCAAGCGGACTGAATAAACAGCAATTCGGATTGACTCCGTTCGTCCTCACTCTCAAAAACCTGTAGGGGCGATAGGGATGCCCAAACTTCCTCGATCGGGCCAGGCACGACCCAAAGGTTTCCCTTCCCCAAATATTCCCCCCACTCTCGTTTGGGGAGCCGCTTCACTGCGGTCAGCATCTCGTCGGATGTACCACCAACCAAGTGATATAGGATGCCTTCAACTTCGAGCTTTAGACTTGGGAGAAGGGACATAAGATTTTTAACGACTGATAAAAGTATCCAACGGTTTCGGTTTTCTGACAAATGAGACTTTTTAATATCAAGCCGAGGTTCGGCGGTAACTATAGTTGCACTCCGACGCTTTTAAGGGCATGGCGAAGGAAAGCCATTATCAGCTTAAGGTGTGAAGGGTCGCTCCGAACCCAAGCGATCGCAAATCCGACAATCACGCCCTGCCAGATCCAGGAGGTTTTTTGCGAAAATCTCAGCAGCATCCAGGAGGTTTTTTGCGAAAATCTCAGCAGCCAGAATCTAACCCGCAACTGATTGAGTGCGGCAGGCGTGTTCCGGTTGCCCCACACACGA
Source organism: Thermoleptolyngbya sp. (assembly GCA_043752545.1). GTDB lineage: Bacteria > Cyanobacteriota > Cyanobacteriia > Elainellales > Elainellaceae > CASBQJ01. The sequence goes on along the minus strand of JAYUYI010000487.1, from coordinate 7,751 downwards.
TCGCTTCGGTTGACGATCCAGTTGCCTTTGCAATGCAGCCAATAGTGACAGCTTCCTGACTCCTCGGACTCACCGCAAACCGGGAAGAGCGATCGCCCGACTTCTTGACGCTCGTGATCCTTCACTTTGCGCCTAATTCCCAGGCAGTCGTAGAACGAATATTGCGCGTGGTGAGTCGAGTCCGCACGCCGCCACCAGCAATTACAGCAGCGGTAATTCACTGCTTTTCGAGCCATTCGAGAAGTGTGGCTCCAGCTTGAGGAGTATCGATCGTCGTACTGCTGATCGGCAGGTCGGTAGTTCATATTTTGCCAAACTCAAGCTCCAGGTAAAACCGAACCAAATCGTCGCGGAGAAACCCCTGTAAATGTTGTTGGTAGATCTCAACTGCATCGCGAGTCGGCTCAATGAAAATACTGCTTAGGAGAGCGCCTTGCCGAATCTGCGGCATCCGTCCCCCATTGCGCTGTTTGACCTTCTGGATTGCCATTGCGGGGGAGTATCCCGTTGCAAATGCCACCGCAAGTTCATAGCGGCATTGGTCAACCGGATCATCTGAATCCCCAGGTGGAATAATTCGGGCGATCGCGTGCCGCACCTTAATCTTCTCCGCCTCTAGCGAAGAATTCCCCCGCATTGGCGCTTGCCCTCTCGGTAGAGCCGCCCCGCATCGGATACAATTCTCCGCTGATTTCTTGTTGCTCAGGCTGCACTTGAGACAGATTCGCCCAATCGGTCGCTCAATCTCTTCCCACGACTTGATTTGCTCAGGCAGTTGCCCTTTGAACCGCAGAATGCCCCCGACGAAATCAACCCATAAAGCGTATTTTTTGTTGGGATTGTTAGGGTCGGGGCGAGATAGTCGCCCGATCGCCTGAATATATTCATCTAATGCGTTAGTGGCATTCAAGTCCAGACCCATAAGGACATTGGGTGCATCGAAGCCAATCCGCAGAATCTCCGGGGAAAACAGAACTGACAACCTATTCTGCTTGAAAGCATCGGTCGCACTCTCGCGCTCTTTGGTTGAAGACTTGCTAGAAATTGCGACTGAGGAAACCCCTTGCGATCGAAAATACTCCGCAAACCGCGTTGCACCTTGGATTGAGTCAATGAAGCCAAGCGTCGGTATGCCCTCTTGGCCCCCATTCATACCCCATATTTTGAAGACCCGCTCCGGCGTAAATTGTTTGATAGCCGCCTTTTTTTCAGCCGCTGTCAGTTCACGGTTTCTGATCGTCGCGAACGCTGGCTTGCTGACGACACAGCGATACTCGATCGGGATCAAATCGCCAGAGCGCACTAAATCCAGATAGGAGGCGCATTCAAACCATTGTGGTCTGCCATTCCACGGTTCCGCGCCATCAAGCCGCCAGGGGGTGGCCGTGAGTCCAATGTGCTTTACTGGGATGCCTATGATCGATGGCACTAGGCTGTCCCAGTAAAATGTCTCATGCCATTCGTCCCAGAGGATCGCGCACTTCCTCGATCGCAGCAGCCCCGGCAGTTCCTGCCACGTCGCCAACGATTGAACCGCCGATAGGATTAAGGGTGAACCATCGTAGGGTTTTGCATTCCCCGCTCTGATTTGATGCGGTGCTCGCGATGACCGCACCCGATCGGCAAATTGAGACACCAGTCCAGCCCGGTGAGCGGTGTAAATTACCGTGTATCCCCGCGCATTTAAAGCTTCTGCCGTCGCCAGCGCGATCACGCTTTTTCCACTTCCGGTCGGAGCGACAATCAGCGGGTTTGAGTTTTCCAAAGCGAACTTAACGCTAGTTCTTTGATACGGCCGGAGTTCGCTGATAGACTTGTTACAATTTAGTGACATTCTTGACACGAGTAGGAAGGGAAGTCGCATGACTTCCCTTTTCTTTGTATACGGTTAGCGACACGTTTCTCTACCCAGCAGCGCAAATTCCCTCGTCCGTGAGCTTGTCTTGAAAGCACTGTGAGAGTCGATCAAAGCTTTTCGGTCGTTCGCGATTCCACGTCTGCTCGTCAATCTTTTTCCCGTCCATCCGATATTCAACATGACGGAGCATCATCGGGATGCAAGTGTTGGAACCCTCTAGCTGTACGCAGGGGATTCGGACTTCTTGCTTTTTGGTGTTGAGGTAGATATTGATTTTCTCAATCTTCTCAGTGCCGTTCTCCATCCAATACAGCATTTCATCGACCTTGTTGGCAGGCTCCGATCGGACGGCCACTGGCGGCGAGTAAAGTCCCGCCTGATCAGCCGCCGATGGAGACTTTGAACAGCCAACAATACCAACCGCGATCGCCAAGAGCGCTATCAATCTCTTCATTCTGCTCTCTAAAAATGGGCATTCGGAATTAGGATGCTAGCTAGGGCTGCGTCCTAGTCGAGGGCCGTCCCATGCAACGCACTCACCGCCCTCTGCGGACTTGACGCAAGGCACTCGGACTTCGCCGCCATTGTTCGGCACCGTGTAAATATCCATTTTCTCGATCGGAGCGGAACCACCCTCCACTGAGTACAGCATCTGATCGACCAGATTAGGACTCTCCGATCGCCCAACTGGTGCGCCTGGTGGGGGAGCTTTTGAGCAACCAACCAGCCCCGCTATGAGTACCAAAAGCATTATCGATTTCCCCATCCTGCTCCCCTGCTAAAATGTGATTGATCGACAAACGTAGCCGTTACTCGTCAAACAACTCAGCGCCTATGAGGTTTGCTAGCTCTGGCTGGGGCGGGATCAGTGCGGGGCGCTGGAGGGCGTTTTGGATGTCCTCCCGACGACCGTTGAGCAAGTACGCGCCGCCGCCGAAAATTTCAACGGCTTCGACCTGATCCATCAACCCACTGCTGCCGATGTCGGCAAAGGGTTCTTCTAACATTCCGAAGAACCAATCCTTTAAGCACGACCTGATGTAGGGGGAAGCGTCGATCCCGGAGGACTCAACGAAGCAAGTAATCTCCTTCGAGGGCTTATCTTGCAGCGCAGTCGCAAAGTCACGAACGACGTTCGTGAACGTCGCGTAATTAACCGATGTGTTGCGGCCTTGCAACTCCCGTGCTAGCTCTGTCTGTCGCAGCGCAGCGACCAAAGCGCCGACTCCAGACTGCTTTTTCACCTCGTAGCGAATTGGGTCAATCCCATTCCACAGAGCAATGGTTGAGGTGCCGCCCCCGATGTCGATGCTTAAAATCAGTCCATCGGACACTTTCTGCCGAGCCAAGGCAACTGCCCCTTGCCCTTCGGGCCGGACTTCAACCGACCGGACGTTTAACGTCTTCGATTTCCCGTTGTACAGATATTCAAATTTCTGCTTCAACGGGGCAATATTGTAGTCGCCGTAATAGAAAAGTCTGACATCTACATCGCCCTCCAGTCCTGAAGCTAGCAGTGCCGGAACGAAGAAATCTCGTTTATCTCCCGTCGTCAGAAGTCGAACGTTGTTGCCACCATATAAACTGGCGTTGTGACCCCAATGGATAATTCGCTCGCCCATTTGAATGAGCGGCGATTGTGCTGAGGTCTTTTGCGCTCGGTAAAGCGCTTGCTCCGGGATACTCGCGTATTGAGATAAAACGGTGTTTGTCCTGCCGTTTCGCCCAAACTTTATCTGATTGTTGCCCGGATCGAAATTTAAGATGTTAGATGACATTTGCTTGACACGATTAGACTTCCCATCATCTTAGGCAGCAGTTCTATTCGTGTCAAGCAAATACAAAAAAGCGACAGTTTCATAAGAAGCTGTCGCCGTGATTATCTATTGAGTTGGCGATACTGCGCTGGAACAGAAAATTGAATCTTAAAGCCTTGATCCCGAATGGAGTAGCCAGCTATCAGGCAGGCGAAGCAGGCTAGCATCATGACCACCCCTCCGATCGTGGTTCCGTCATCTTTGTACATAATTCTCCTTTCAAGCTAAATATGTCCGGCTCCACCGCCTGCCTACTACTTCCCCCTGCGAGCAACGGTCTCATACATATCGCCAAAGACCTGCCTTAGCTCGGGGATGAATGGTCGGACTTGAACACAGAGGTGGATAACCACGATCGCGACCAAACCCAGCCCGATCGCGGTTCCAAAAACAGAAGAGTCATCATCGGCGGACATTGTTGTTCTCCTTACGGTTGAAAATTCCGTATTTTCTTTCGGGCTTTTGCTTCTCAACTCTTGGGGCGGATGGCTGGGCCGCGACCAACTCGCTTTGAGTCGAAGTCGTCGCAATCTGAAGTTCGGGCTTAGATATTGACATCACCGATAGGAGTAGTGAGATCAGCGAGATAGCCCCTAGCCCTGCATAAATCGAGAGTTTGTCTACCACGGGTCATCGCCTCCTGCGGTTGATGTGCTTGCAGCGGACGTGTCTACGCTTGTCCAGCTTTGATTTTTAGGCTCAGCTTTGGGCGAGGTCAAACCTTCTTTAGCCAGGTTTTTCAACCATTCCGGCAGGTAAGCCAGGAAAATTCCCGCCAGAATTGCTGGGACGACGTGAATCCCATGCCACCAAAACGGGAATATGTTGAAGATCCCATCTGCGGCGAACACAAGCAAAGACACCGTGGTCGATCTCATAATCGTTGATAAGCCGGAGCGGTTATACCGCTTTACGACGTACTGGGCCAAGGGATGGGCATTGGGATCGACCTCCATTGGTCGCAGCGTTCGCTGCAAGGATTCCGCCTCCCTACCCCGAGACTCGATCGACCACTTGTCAAACGCGATCGATTGCCCGATCGTGGCAATCAAAGTGAAGATAATCGCGAGGATGAGAAACCCAGGATCTATATCCCAGCTTGTGACCAGAGGCAGACCGCTCCGGTCGAAGAATATCCTCAAACTTTCATAGTAGGTCGCGAAATTGGCGCAAATGAGCGCCCAAGCGATTCCATTGGCGAGATACCAAATCCCAGGCGGTTCTATGAGGCTGAGGCAGATTTCTGAGAAATCCTTTACCATGCTGCCCAGCGCTTTGAGTAGACGCATTAGAGAGCGCCAAACCCATTTGATCAGCCCAAGCCCTATGCTGACGATCGCGTCGAGGATTTTCTCAATCCTCTGCCCCCAGGTGCGACCTTTCTTGCGTTCTTTTGTAAAGTTGGTATCGTTCTCACCTTCCCGCGAATTGCTAGTCCAATTGCTCCAGCTCGATTTTTTCTTATTTTTACTACCCCAAAGTGACATAACAGTTTCCTTGACACGAATAAGTCTCTTTAGCCTAAACTTGGATATCTATTCGTGTCAAGGAAACTGATTTATGACGGACTCAGCGGAGATGTTCGCGCAAACGATGCAGCACAACCCCGATCAAGCCATTTCGTGGCGACTGCGAGCGCTCATCAAGGAGGGCAAAGCGATCGAGATCGCTCACAACGGAGGGTTGACCCTCTCTGGAGTTGCGGCGGCTTTGGGGGGGGTGTTGGTTGCAAGTGGCGTGGCCACCGCCGCAGTTCCAGGCGTTGCGGGCGCTCTTTGCTATGTAGCGTTTGTCGGAGTCACGGCGGTGATCTCTGGAAACGTTAAGTGTGTGCCATTCCTGGGCAACAAGCGTGCCGATGAAGTTGCTTTTGAGGCGACCACCGGGGTTAATGTCAGTGATGGCAACACTAAAACTTGGCTAGAGTATCTACCCGAAGTCGAAAGAACCGAAGTCTTCATGCTGGCAACGGATTCTTCTCGCCGCGCGATCGTCGCCAGTCTTCTCAAGACACCACCTGGGCAGCGGCTAGAGACTTTTCGCCGATGGCAGGAGTCTCTGCACGTCACAGGGATGATGCCCAATCTCTTGATGGCGGCAATGGCTCCGGTCGGAGCTACTTCAGACTGGGGGAACTCGCTACCAGCCTCTGAACTCAAATCGGCGGCGATCGAGCCGGACGAGGAAGGGGCATTGAGTGCGTGGGAGGACGAACCGATATCCCCGATCGCGACCACACCCGAAAAGCCTCAATTCTACAGAGCGCTGCTGAAGGTGCCATTCCTCTGGATCAAGGGGCGAAGCGAGTCATACGCAACGCCGATCGCTCTCGGAATCAGCAGATCGCGGATTGAAACATTTCAAAGCAAAAGCGTCTTGCTCTGCGTCTTAGATAAAGGAGTCGATATTGAAGCGATGAGGGCTGCTGTCGCAAACAGCGACGAGGTGATCGTTCTTTTTCCAGAGCGGATACCCTCCGATCGAGTGGATAGTTTTACGTTCTGGGAGCTTGCTTCAAAAGCTAAATGCCTGACCGTCGTTTCAGATGGCAACGTCCCCGGCACGTTGACCCAGCTAATCAATGGGCGAGATCGGGCGGACATCATTGCGCCGTGCGAGCGAGATGAATTTGGAGCGCTGGTGCCTGCCAACGCTATCTCAGTCACGCGATCGGGTGAGAAGAAGGAGGAGTTTGACGGCTCTGGGCTGAAAGCCCCCGTAAATGCAATAACTCATCCGTCTAGGGTGGTTTTGAGCGGTGAAGAGATCGCACCGACCAGAGAGGCGATCGCTTTCCCAGAAACTGACCTTCCCTTTTCAAACGTTGAATTTGCGCCCAACCCAGTTGACGCATCAGGAAAGGTTTTGCCGCTGCGGAATGCTGCCCCGATCGAGCCAACCCCTGAAATACCTGAAGGGCAGTCAGTGCTTAGCGACACCGAAATAATGGAGATCAAGCGGACGATCGAAGGCAAGATGCTGACTTTCATTCATGCCAACTTCCAGCAAGAGAAAAAGCGCGAGTGGTACGACGTAGAGCGGAAAGACCAAGTAAATCGGGTCAGAGAGTTTATCAATAAGAAAATGATCGAGCCACTCAAAGCCGGGGAAATCGTAGGCATGGAAAATCTCCGCAGCGCTCGATGGGTCAAGGCGAAAGGGGGGACAGCGCTGTTTAAAGAATCGATCGCGCCTGAGTTCATTAAGATGGGATTCCAATTCGATGGAGACGCATTTTACGAGAGTGATTTAGCGGCGGTTGCTAGGGGTGCCGTGATTGAGTAGAGCGGAGCCAGTGGAAATCAAGAAGAAAGCTTCGATCGGCAAATTTATCTCAGGCTCTTGACATCTTCCCCACAAAGGGAAGATATTAGAACCAACAAACGCATAAGGAAAGACGCTATGGCTCACATCATGCAACCTTCAGAGCAACGGCAAACAGACCCAAGAGCGAAAGCTTTTGAGGGGTACGAAGGGCTTGCCCGATTGGAGGGCTACGGGTTTCTGTTGCCTGTAGACAAGGTACTGGGCGGAATTGTGCAGGTGACAGGGCAGCACTTAACCGACGATGCAGGAAACCTGTTTCTAGAATGCAAAGAGGTAAAGTACGTCAGTTTTCAGCCCAGCGACTACACAATCAAGGAGGACGGAATTCAGTGGCTTGCAGCCAGATCTTTGATCATAGACCTGGAGGCTGAAAAGCCTTCAGATCGGATACTCGAATCCCAGAGGGAAAGAGAGGAGGAGGGATTAAAAGCCCTCCTTGAGTTGTTAGACGAAAAGCTGCTCAACTGCCCTGTTACTGTTTGCCTGGAGAACTTCCCCGGCAACCCTAGCTACGGGGTCGTCGTGATAAGGTCACGGGGCGCAAACTACGTCCCAACAGTTAGCTACGATCGATTTGAATCTGCCAACTGGGTCGGCGATTACGCCGTTTTGGGCGAGCGGAAAGATTGGAAAATGGACTGTTTTTGGCAGTTCGATCAAGTGGCGATCTGCTCGATCGCCACAGAGGTTGCCGACTTCGCCTGCCAGCAGGCAGATGAAGTCGATCGAGGGCTGGCTGAAATCGCTGC
>JAYUYI010000486.1:0-3795 GCA_043752545.1 Thermoleptolyngbya sp. | reverse complement strand
TTTTAAAAGACAAAGGCTGGCTAGAGGAAGACCTGGCTAAAGATAATGTCAAAGTGGAATGGATTCAGAGCCTAGGCAGTAACAAAGCGCTGGAGTTCCTCAACGCCCGCAGCCTGGATTTTGGTTCTACAGCCGGAGCGGCGGCTCTGATTGGGAAAGCCAACGGCAATCCAATCAAGTCAATTTATGTTTACTCCAAGCCCGAATGGACGGCATTGGTGACCAAGGCGGATTCTCCGATCAAAACCGTCGCCGATCTAAAGGGCAAGAAAGTAGCCGCCACCCGTGGCACCGATCCCTATATCTTCTTGCTGCGATCGCTAGACCAGGTAGGCTTGTCCGACAAGGACGTAGAAATTGTGCAGTTGCAGCACACCGACGGCAAGGCGGCGCTGGAGCGGGGCGACGTCGATGCCTGGGCAGGGCTAGATCCGCACATGGCCAAAGCAGAGGTGGAAAACAATGCGCGGCTGTTTTTCCGCAATCCAGAGTTCAACTCCTATGGCGTGCTGAATGTGCGCGATGAGTTTGCCAAAACCTATCCGGCCTATGTGGAGCGAGTGCTGACGGCCTATGAAACAGCGCGTCAGTGGGCGGTGCAAAACCCGGCTGAGCTGAAGGCTATTTTGGTCAAAGCAGCGAAGCTATCTGATCCGGTGGCAGCTAAGCAATTGGAGCGCACTGATCTGTCTAGTCCGGTGATTGGCCAAACGCAAAAGGACACCATTGTGGCCGCTGGCGATGTGCTGAAGCGCAGTCAGGTTGTACCCGCCTCGGTGAATGTGGAGCAGGTAGTGACGGATTTGATTGATCCAACGTTTGTGGAGAAGGTCGCCAAGTAAGTCATGAGCAATTCTACCCGCGTTCCCCAGCTCAATTCGACGGCCAATTCGACCGCAAATACGGCAGGACAGACAGCAGGTTTAGGCGATCGCCCCTCGGCTCATAGAAGAGCTGGAAGGCGATCGCCCTCTGCCGATTGGCTCAGCGGCCTGATCATTCCGGTGGGGCTATTGCTGCTGTGGGAAGGGCTGTCGCGGTTGGGTGTGTTGCCGCCCAACTTGCTGCCTGCGCCCTCTACCGTTGCCGTGACCCTATGGGATTTAACGGTGAGTGGGGAGCTGTTGGGTCATGTGGGGATGACCCTGTGGCGCGTTTTAGTTGGCTTTGGTCTAGGTACGCTTTTGGCGACGGTATTGGGGGCGCTCACGGGCTACTCGCGGGCGGCGCATCGCTTGCTCGACCCGCTGTTGCAGGCTCTGCGAAATATCCCATCCTTGGCCTGGGTGCCGCTGTTCATTTTGTGGCTGGGCATCGACGAACTGTCGAAAATTGCGCTGATTGCGGTGGGTATTTTCTTCCCGGTCTACCTCAACTTGATGACGGGGATTCAGGGCGTCGATCGCAAGCTGGTGGAAGTGGGACGGGCCTATCGGTTTAGCCAGCTAAAGCTAGTCCGCCGGGTATTTTGCCCGCCACGCTGCCGTCTTACCTGGTAGGACTACGCAGCGGTTTGGGCTTGGGCTGGATGTTTGTGGTAGCTGCTGAAATTATGGGAGCCAGTCGTGGCCTGGGCTTTTTGCTGGTAGACGGACAAACTACGGGTCGTCCGGCGGTCATTATCGCCAGCATTCTGCTGTTTGCCACCTTGGGTAAGCTCACCGATGCGCTGCTGGCGGCACTGGGGCGGCATTTGCTCAAGTGGCAAGATTCCTATGGATCTCAAGACTAGAGTAGGGCTTACGCAAAAACTTCGCTCTAGCCCCCCTACCTCCTACTTCTGGCTACCGTGTACGCACAACTCGCTTTCCCCATAGTTGATGCGGCGAACCAACAGCTTTGGGGGAAATTTCTCCCCCAACCCCCCTCCGATTAGGTTTCGTCTGGGTAGGACAAGCCACTTGATCCTCACCGATGCGACCTTGCGGAGAGGGTGTAGGGGACGGGCTTCGTCCCCTGCTGGGGGTTTGGGGGGAACCCCCGAGACTGTTGGCTCGTAAGCCAACAGCCTCGGGGGTTCAGAACTTTTGTGTACGCGGTAGCCAATGCTGGGGGAACTGGATCGCAAGTCCCCCCAGCATTGGGGGTAGGGGGGCAAATGAAAAGTCTCAACCATGGAAGGCGATCGCATGTTGCTGATTAATGACGTTTATAAGCGGTTTAACAATGGGTTCGTGGCGCTAGAGGCGGTAAATTTGGCGATCGCCCCTGGAGAAATTGTCAGCTTGGTGGGCACCAGCGGCTGCGGCAAAAGTACGCTGCTGCGGATTATAGCTGGGCTAGATGCGCCGATGCTGGGTCAGGTCAGCATTGACGGGGAGGCGATCGCCGCTCCGCATCCCCAGGTCGGGATCATCTTTCAAGAACCGCGTCTAATGCCGTGGCTCAGCGTTTGGGACAACGTGCAGTTTGGTCTAGAGCGCCACACATCCGGCGATCCCCAAGCGGTGACCGAGGCGGCGCTGGCAAAGGTGGGGCTGCTCGACTTTGCCCACTGCCTGCCACGTCAGCTATCGGGCGGTATGGCGCAGCGGGTGGCGATCGCCCGTGCCCTGGTAACCAAGCCCTCAATTCTGCTGCTAGATGAACCGTTTAGCGCCCTCGATGCCTTCACCCGCACCACCCTGCAAGATCACCTGCTGGATATTTGGCAAGACGATCGCCCTACCCTGATGCTGGTCACCCACGATATTGAAGAGGCGCTAGTGCTGAGCGATCGCGTTCTGGTGTTGCGCAGTCGCCCCGGACGGATTCATCAAGCGTATGTGCTAGATCTGCCTCGCCCTCGACGGCGGACTGATCCCAGCCTGCAACGATGGAAAGAGCGGCTGTTGGTGGAGCTGGATTTGTCGTTAGAGGCAGCCCCCCTGGAGCCGGATCAAGCAGGCAAGTCTGAAGGGCGATCGCCAACCCCAGTTTCCCGATACCGCGCTTAATTCGATTAACTCATATCCAACTACCTTTCTGGAGCGTAGGCCATCGTGCAGATGACGCAGAGTTCACACCCTCACACCTGGAAATCTGGCTGGCTGCGATCGCTCGCCTGGGAGCAACTCGTACCGTGGCTGGTGCCGCTGGCTCTGCTGGTGATTTGGCAATTGCTGTCTCAGTTTGGTCTAATTGCCACCCGCATTCTGCCTGCCCCGACCCAAATTTTTGCGGCAGGTGTGCGCCTTTTGCTCAGCGGTGAACTGCTGCGCAATGTGGGGATCAGCGTTTGGCGGGCGGGCATTGGCTTTTTGATTGGCGGCGGCATTGGCCTGGGGTTGGGGGTGCTCAACGGCGCATCGGCTCTGGCCGAACGGCTGCTCGACAGCTCCTTGCAAATGGTGCGCAATGTGCCGCATCTGGCGCTGATTCCGTTGGTCATTTTGTGGTTTGGCATTGGCGATGCGGCTCGCATTTTTCTGGTGATTCTGGGCGTGTTTTTCCCGATTTATGTCAATACGTTTCACGGCATTCGCTCCATCGATCCCAACTTAATTGAGATGGGTCAGGTCTATGGTCTGCGATCGCGCGAGCTATTCTGGCAAATTATTTTGCCCGGTGCCTTGCCGAGTGTGCTGGTGGGTTTGCGCTATGCTCTGGGGCTGATGTGGCTAACGCTAATTGTGGCGGAAACGATCGCCGCTAATTCGGGCATTGGCTATATGGCCATGAATGCCAGAGAGTTTATGCAAACGGATGTGGTCGTGCTCAGCATTTTGCTCTACGCGCTGCTGGGAAAATTGGCCGATGTGGTCGTGCGGGGGCTGGAGGGCTGGCTGTTGCCGTGGCACCCGAGTCAACAGAAGA
>JAYUYI010000485.1:0-9199 GCA_043752545.1 Thermoleptolyngbya sp. | reverse complement strand
AAATTTACAGAAAGTTTCTAAGCATTGCAGGTTGTATCTATGACAAGCTACGTTAGGTGAAGTACTGAATGAAGTACTGAAATTTCAATAGACCTCTCCACACTCTACGCTGATGACGTTGTCCGGCGACTTTTCTCGTTCTGCCAATCCTGGGAACTTAGCGATCGCTAAGCGGCTCAACGATTTTTTACAGGCTCCGGCACCAGCAGACTTGGTATTTACCCAAGATGGAACCGGCATCTATCTTTCGTTTTACTGGCGCGAGGCTGAGGTATACGGTCTAACCTCGGCTCAGATGGTCGGTAGAGCTATGGTAGAGGTTCAGTCTGATTTTGCACCGGTGGCGATCGCGTCTTACTTAAAGCGCATTCAGCAGGTCTTAGAGTTTTCCATTGCCGAACAGTTCCGCTATCCCTTTTGCTGTGATGGGCAATACCTGGTATTCGACCTAACGGTTAGCCCGCTGCTGTTGCCAAACCACCCCCCCACAACCGCCACAGTTGTTGGACAGTTTTTGCATCACTGTTCCGAAGAGCAGGCCATGCAGCTAGCCGAGATATCACCTCACTGCACCCCGATCCAGCGCGAACGCTACTCTAGCCGCTATCAAAAGCCCCTAACCCAGGTGGCTTGGGCTATTCGTCGCACGCTAGATCTCCACACCATCTGGCAACAAACTGCCGACGGCTTGGGTGAAACCCTAGGAGTGAGCCGTTGTTTGGTTTGCTCCTACCTGCCTCACAGCCCTACCGTTACGGTCGTTGCTGAATATTGCCAGCCTGGATTAAGTTCGCAGTTGGGTCTAGAGCTTGACGCCGCTATCCAGCCGGATCTAAGGCAGGCTCTCGATACGCTAAAACCGGTCCGAGCCCTTACCATAGACGATCCTGCAGCGGGAGAGCTATCGCTTCTAGTGTTGGCTACCTGTCATAAAGATGAGCCAAATGGATTGATCATTTTGCACCAGCTCGATGCATCCTGGGTGTGGAATGATGTCGAAGTAGGACTAATTCAAGAACTAGCCGACCAAGTAGGCACAGGGATTGCTCATGCTCGCGTGTTTGCTGAAAGCTTGAATCTGACGGCAGATTTGCAGCGAGCCAATGCCAATTTACTGAAACAGCATGAAGAGCTAGAAGAAGCTCGTCAGCAGGCTGAAGAAGCCTCACGACTGAAGAGTGAATTTCTAGCCAATACATCCCATGAACTGCGCACGCCGCTCAACGGGATGCTTGGGTTTCTAAAGCTGATCATGGACGGGATGGTCGATGATCCAGCCGAGCAAGAAGAATTTATTCAAGAGGCGCATCGCTCAGCTTTTCACCTGCTGAATATTATTAACGATATCCTTGATATTGCTAAGATTGAAGCTGGGAAAATGCAGCTGGAGCTAAACCCAGTCAAGCTAGATGACGTGCTGACAGCCGTTGAAAACTTTACCCGAACTCAGGCGCAGCAAAAAAACCTAGTCTTCAAAATTCACTCGCCTGCGACCCGAGATCCTGTCATTTTGTTGGGCAACTACCAACGACTGTTGCAGGTGATGCTTAACCTGGTAGGCAATGCCATAAAATTTACCCCCAAAGGAAACGTTACAATTACCGCAGACATTTTGCCGAAGGCGAGTGGTGAGAAGGCTGGCATCGCAAAAATCAGCGTGGCCGATACGGGCATTGGGGTGTCGCTCGACAAGCAAGATAAACTGTTTCAGTCGTTTAGTCAGATAGATGGATCTCGCACGCGGCAATATGGCGGCACTGGCTTGGGACTGGCGATTTCTCAAAAGTTAGTCGAGGCGATGAATGGCATCGTCAATTTCTACAGCATGGGAGAGGGGCTAGGGTCTACCGTGACGTTTACGGTGCCGCTGTATCAAGATCCTGTTATGATCGCAAATCATTCCGAGGAAGGGGAAGACGAGGGGGAAGATGGCGAGTTGTCTCTTTAGGGCGATAACAGCGGGCAGGAAATGAATTTTGAGTTTTGAATTTTGAATGAACCGTCATAATTCAAAATTCAACAGGCCAAAACTCACTTAAGTTTAGCTTTGGCCTGTTGCCACAGCGTTTCTAATTCGGCGGGTGTGTAGGTGGAGAAGGGGCGATCGGCAAGGGCTTCCATTTGCTCTAGGCGGCGAATGAAGCGGCGGTTGGTGTCATGCAACGCCTCAGCCGGGTCGAGATCATGCCACCGGGCTAGGTTAATCAGGGTAAACAGCACGTCGCCTAGTTCTGCTTGCTGGTTGGCTGGCGGTTCATGGGCGATCGCCTGCCTAAACTCGTCTAGTTCTTCCTCTAGCTTGGCCCATACATCTTCCACCCGCTCCCATTCAAACCCTTCAGAGGCAGCCTTTTGGGAGATTTTCAGCCCCGCTATCAAGGGCGGTAGCGATCGCGCATAGCGACTCAGGCGCGGTAATAGGCTCTGGGTACCTGTAGACTGCTGCTCTTCTTCAGCCTTAATCTGTTCCCAAGTTTGTTTTACTTGCTCTGTCGAAACAACGGAGCGATCGCCAGCCTGGTTGCCAAATACATTTTGATTGCCAAATACATGGGGATGGCGGCGAATCAGCTTGGCTGTAATTCCCTGTACCACGGTGGCTAGGTCAAACTGTCCGACTTCGCTAGCAATTTGCGCCTGCAACACCACCTGGAGCAGCAAATCTCCTAGTTCATCGGCGATCGCATCTGGATTACCCTGGCGAATGGCGTCTACTACCTCATAGGCTTCTTCAATCACATAGGGCATCAAGGTTTCGGGGGTTTGGGCTAAATCCCAGGGACACCCGCCTTGGGGCGATCGCAGCGCCGCTACGACCTCAATCAGCCGACGCAATCCGGCCAACGTTGAGTCTGGATGCCCATCAGGGCTAGGTGAATTTGACGGTTGAGGCATGGGCATGGCGGGAGAGAGCTAAGACTGCTTGCATGATACCTGAACAAAAGGAGGCAGGGTTGAGTCAGTTTTGAATTTTGAATTATCTAGATAACTCAAAATTCAAAACTCAAAACTCAAAACTCACCCATTCCTATAGGGTTCTAGCGCGTGCATTAGAGCCTTCGTCCGGTCGGTTACCTGCTCCCAGTCGCCTGCCGCGATCGCCTCTTGAGGAAACAGCTGACCCGAAAGCCCAACGGCGATCGCCCCGGCTGCCAAAAACTCTGCGGCATTTTCTAGCGTTACTCCACCGGTAGGAATGAGGGGAATACCCTCTAAAGGATCACGCAGATTCCTCAGATAGCGGGCACCGCCCACCGTTTGAATCGGAAACACTTTAACGCCGCTAGAACCCGCTTGCCATGCCGTGATAATTTCAGTCGGGGTCAGCGCACCTGCCACCATGGGCACCTGATGGTCTACGGCGATGCGAATCAGGTTGGGATTGGTGTAGGGCGAAAACAAAAACTCTGCCCCAGCGGCGATCGCCTCTCGCACCTGAGTTGGCTCTAACAGCGTGCCTGCCCCAATTACACAGTCTGGCAACGCTTGCCGCAGTGTGGAAATTAGCTGGGCTGGGCGATCGCTGTTCCAGGTGATTTCAATCAGCCGTAGCCCTCCGGCTGCAACAGCCTTGGCCAAGTGCTGGCCCAGTGCCAGGTCTGGAGTGCGAATCACGGCGATCGCTCGTTCAGTTTGTAGTAATGAGAGCCAAGACATCAGCGGTGTTTGTTCAGTTCAGCCCGAGGCAGGATAAAATGAAAAGAATATGAAAATGCGTCTGCCTCGACTGTTGCAGAGTCGGTTGCCGTGCTTCAATGATTGTGACACCTAATACCACCGTTCAACCTGTGCTAGAACCCTCGATCTCTGAACTTACTGCCGCTGATGAACTTGCGGCCTCTGAACTTTCTGAGTCTCTCCATGACGCAGCAAGTTCAAATGAAGGGCACTCTCCTAGCAGTACGTCAGACAGCACCTCACCTGGGGTAAAAGCAGAAGTTCAAATTTTCTTGTCCACGTTTTTGACAATTTTTTTGGCAGAAATAGGGGATAAAACTCAGCTTGCCATCCTGCTGATGAGCGCCGAATCTCAGTCGCCCTGGCTGGTTTTCTTGG
The DNA here is from genome assembly GCA_043752545.1 of Thermoleptolyngbya sp. Taxonomy (GTDB): domain Bacteria; phylum Cyanobacteriota; class Cyanobacteriia; order Elainellales; family Elainellaceae; genus CASBQJ01. Next base: position 5,143 of record JAYUYI010000485.1, on the reverse strand, counting down.
GTGCAGGGTTAGCGCTCATTGCCACGAGTCTGTGCGGCGTGCTGTTGGGCAAATGGCTATCGACGCGAATTTCACCCAACGCGTTAGACAAATCGGCAGGGCTGCTGCTGCTGCTGATTTCTGCCCTGTTGACGTGGGAGTTTTTTCAAGCGAATTAGCGGACTAGGGGAAGCAAACCATGGACTGGCACTTGTTGGGATTGGCGTTTGTGACGGTGTTCTTGTCAGAACTGGGAGACAAAAGCCAATTGGCCGCGATCGCCCTCGGAGGTAGCAGCAAATCGGTGCGGGCAGTGTTTTTGGGAACAGCCGCTGCGCTGGTAACCGCTAGCTTTTTGGGAGTCATGCTGGGCGGCGCATCCGCTCAACTGCTACCGATTCGATGGATTAAAGCGATCGCGGCCATTGGGTTTTTCGCGATGGCGATTCGCTTACTGTGGCCCAGTCGGGATCAGCAACTGACGCAGCAAAACGCCACCTGCAACGAGCTTGAGTAAATCTAGCAGCCAATACAGTCCGTGCATCAGATTCATCTCTGCCGGAACCGACGGCACAGTAGAAAACGCATCTAACTGCAGACCTAGCGCGCTCATTTCCGGCACTAGCGCATAGGTGCAGGCCAAAACAATCACCATCAGAGTAGCCGCCAAGGCAATTGTCATGCGACGGCTCTGGATCAGCCCAGATTGAGCCATCACGAGCGTCCCAGTGAAGATCAGCGCCGCACAGATCAACTCAAATCGATTGAACAGCCAAAACATGGAGTAACCAGCTGTGGCAAACCCTGGCTCGTTCATCATGCCCGCTGCATACATGCCGGGCATCAAAACGAAGTCTAAGGCCAAACTGCTGCATAGCCAAAAGACAAGGGACGCGATGGTGGTACTCTGCCACGACGAGCGATTCAGTTGAGTAAAACTAATCATAGATATAAGTAATCCTTACCTTACCTCACCTCTTAGCTTACTGGATAACCCCTGAACCAACCATGAACTATCGTTTCAAAGGATTGCTATACATGTAGACCTACCATGTAGACGGAATAGATAAAATGCAGTTTTTTGTAATATCTAGGTAAATACGCGGAATTATCCTGTACCTAAAGGGGTAAAGTTCAGTATTATTCTGTATAGCGCTTACATCGCAAACCTGCTGGTCGCCTTTTGACACTGTAGAAAACGCCTGGTTGCGAAGTTCTACTCATTGACTCTGTGATCCATTTGTAATTTTTGGCAGCCATGCATAATGATGATTTAACGGATTTTTACCGTGGTTGGATGATTGAGATCGTGCAGCAGGATAATGGGTTCCAGAGCGTTTGCCACTCTCCTGCTCGCCAGCGGCTTGATGATGACGTGATGTATTCTCGAGAGTTTTTGGCGTTAAATGCGGGGCGAGCATTAGTAGACTTGCATTTGGCGTGCCAACAATTTTCTGGAGTGTTGCGAGAGCTATACGAATCGGAAAAACTAGATTTTGAAGAATGGCGATCGCTCACTGAGTCGATTGTGGATGCTGTTGGAGTATCCCGCTAGATCGGACGGGGGCAAAGTCGCGCGATCGCAATTTTTGGTGAGGGCTATCTGGCGGCGGCTCTCACCAAGTTAGCTGCTTTGGCTGCGATCGCGAACGACTAAAGGTGGCGTTTGATGATTTTTCCCAAAATAGCCACACCCCGCTCAATCGTATCGACAGTGTAGGAAAAGTTTAGGCGCATGGCAGGGTAGCCCTGTTGGTTTGGAAAGAAGGTAGAACCGGGCGTCACCATAATTTTTTTGGCAGCCGCTTCAGCGCAAATTAACGGCATAGGTAGCCCATCGGGGAGCTTCACCCAGAGGAATAATCCGCCTTCGGGCATTGTCCAGCTGGCCTCAGCCGGAAAGTGCTGCTCCAACAACGTCAGCATGGCATTTCGTCCCAGCAGGTTGCGGCTCCGGAGCTGGGTCATGTGCCGTCGGTAATATCCTGATGCCAAAAATTCACTCACGATCGACTGAGCTGCCGTAGAGGTGCCTAAGTCCTGTAGCAGCTTGCGTTCTAATAGCCGCGAATAGTCTTGTCCAGTGACGACTAAGTAGCCCACCCGCAATCCCGGCATCAAGGTTTTCGAAAAAGTACCGACATAGATGACCTGGTCAGACTGATCTAGGGCTTTGAGCGGCGGTGGCACAGCGGCAAAGCTTAGTCCTTCATAGGCGTTATCTTCTAATACGCGGCATTGATATTGATTGGCCAAGCCCAAGAGCTGCTGACGATGAGCCTGTGAGGTGGTTAAACCCGTCGGGTTATGCAGCGTGCTGATGGTATAGATCAACCGAGGGCGATGGCTGTGCAGGTACTGCGCCAGCAAATCTAGATTGATCCCCTCATTTGTCATGGGGATGCCAATTACTCTGGCTCCCAAGTTTTGCAGAATTGCCAGCGCACCGTGATAGGTGGGATTTTCTACAATCACCCAATCACCTGGCTGCACGCAATCGTTCATCACTAGCGATAGCCCCTGCATCGAACCGCTGGTGATAATCAGATCATCGGGTGAGATGTCTAATCCTTGCTGAATCAATAATTGAACAATTTGTTTGCGTAGGGGTTCTTGTCCCTGGGGCAAGGCGTAGTTAAATAAGGTTTCGTCTACATGTCGCAGGGCACGTCGGGCAATGCGCTGGAGCATGTCTGCATCGGAAAGGTAAGGAAATCCTGAGCTAAAGACGCTAATTTCGCCCTGGTGGTGGGCCTGCACCGATGCCATGTAAATGTCGAAGTAAGACAGCTCACCCTGTTCGGGGATCACGACTTCTTGGCGGGGCGCAAATTTGGACGTGCCCTGAATCAGTGGGGCGGTTGGAGTGCTGACAAAATATCCCGATCCGGCACGGGCATAAACCAGGCCATCGGCCTCCAATACCCCATAGGCTTCAATCACGGTGAGTTTGTTGACCCGCGCCTCTTCGGCCAGCGTGCGAATAGAAGGGAGGCGATCGCCCGGTTGCAGCGTTCCCGATTGAATCAGGCGACTAATGCGATCGCGGATTTGACGATATACGGGATTGGGCGATCGCCGATCGAGAGGAATTTTCACGGCAGCCTCAAGCAGTAGCGGCGTTACAGGCAATATAAAAGATTTATGGGAAATTGACCCGGTACAGTTTTCAGAAAAACAGGCAGTACAGTTAGATTTTTCTGTAAGTGTACCAGTTGAAGCTAAAAAAATCGTACCTTCTCACCCTGCTTTCAATCGGCAATAGTAGGGATGAACCCGATTCATTTGCTTCAAATCTACTATGAAAGTCTCTGTTTCTACCCCTCAACATCGCTCTAATCCCTTATCGGCATCGGTTAGCTCTGGCGCTAACAGGCCAACGTTAAGCGTCCCCAGTCCAATCGATACAGCACTCGATCACCTATTAACCTGGTTGAGTGGCCGCACTGAAATTAAAATTTCACAAACCCTCAATTCCAAGGCTCAAATCATTTGGCAGGTCTACGATCCATCTACCAATTCAACTCTAGTCTTTCGTTCCGAAGCCGAAGTCCGGATTTGGTTGGAGCAGCGGCATAGATAGCCTAGAGGTAGCCCTCCTACTGCGGCATTATTTCCGTGACGACTCTGCCGCCATTCAGCACAATTGTTTGATTTTCAAGTTTGCCAACCGCTCTAGGACCGGTGATGTGTAGAGCTGGATCGGTCTGACGATAATCTACATTGCCTTCCGATAAGACTTCGCGGCTGGCCATGTTCCATCTGAGCCGATCCGCGCTCAATTGAGATTGATTGCGTTGCCCGGTGGCGCGAACGCTGCCTACTAGAAACGCCATCCGCTTTTGTAGATCAAACTGCCCTTGATTGGCCGCCAGCACGATTTTATCTTGGCGTTGAACCACCGTTACAGGCTGGTCTGTACTGAGCAATTCTTGGTTGGGGTTCCAGTTCAAGATATTGCTGGTAATTTGCAACGGTGGATCGGTCGTGACGATTTGGGCAGCTTGACGGAGCGTCACCAGCTTGGTTTTCAAGTTAAGTTCGGCCTGGTTGCCTGTGGCCACATCTGTGATGCGCTTATTTTTAAAGCGGCTGATTTCAATGGGGGTGGCGCTGACAATTTTCTGGTCTTTCATTTGCCAGATGAGTTGATCTGACTTAATTTGTAGAGCCGGGTTGGCGGTGGTCGCCACTACCTTGCCGCGCAGTTCCATCCGGTCTTGTTTGTCATACAGCCGAGCCTCATTGGCCGCCATCTGAATTTGGGGATGCGTCCCTTTCACATTTTGGCGAACAATCAAAACTGATGTTTTGGGCGTCCATTCCATCTGTTCACTGGTCAGCACGGCTTTATTTTCTAGGTCTGTAACAACAACGTTGCCGCGTAGAACAATTTTTTCGCCGTTTTGCTTCACTTCGCCAGTTTGGGCTTTCACCCGATAAATGGCTTTACCGTCTTGGTAAAGCTCCCCATCGGGCAATTTGACTTGCGCTATTTGTTTGTCTTCGCTGTAGGTGGCTTGGGTCGCTTTTACTTTCCACAACAGTTTTCCCTGTTCGTCTGCTTGTTCGAGGGTGATGTTGTCAAACGCCAGGTTACTATCGAGCTGCTGAATATCAGAACTATTTTTTGCTAACTGCTCCGATGCTCGGCTACCGCTGTTTTTACACCCAGCTGAAGACATTAGCACAGCGATCGCCAACAGCAGCGCCATAGACGAACGGGGTCGCAAATTCGAATTGGGGTTCATAGCCATCAGCACTTTTCCAGCACAGCTTTTAGCTTAGACGAAGGACGTCAGCAATGGCTGCCGCCATAGGTCAGTTTTTGCGACTGGATGCTGCGCAGTCCCAAATAAAACAGGGTTGTGGGTGAGGATAAACCGCCCACAACCCTGTCATTGAAACGGGCAATATTTGCTCTGCGCAGGCAAACCAACGCCACCATCCAAGAGCGGCATCATTTCCCCTGGATAAAAACCGTTAGCGGTTAATCGTGATCTGACTCGTCGGCTAGACCAAGACTAGACAGTGGCCGATAGGTGTAGTTCTGGCGAGGTGTTTTTTGAATGTCTTCTTTAATCGCATCTAAATCGATGTAGCGATCGGAAACATTGATTAAGCTGTCGCTTGTCATTGAGCGCAAGCTAACCACCTCAACCCT
>JAYUYI010000484.1:0-9219 GCA_043752545.1 Thermoleptolyngbya sp. | reverse complement strand
GCATGAGCACCGACGGCAGGTACTACATCTCCTTCTATCACCCGATTTTGAGCGGGGTGCTGCCGGAAACGGTCGCCAACTTAGTCACCCCAGACAATTACGACGCCTTTGTGGCGAACTATGCAGACTATATCCAACGCACCACCCAGCAGGTCAATATACAAGAGTCGGCGAGTTTTGCGCCAACGCTGACCCAGCTCGATAAGATGGTGCGATCGCTCAGAATTAGCCCAGATCAGAGGGCGAACGACCGTTAGCCCCCACCAAGATTGAGGCGTTGGCTTGCCTGGATAGAGCGCGTATCACCAATCAATCCTCAGGCAATCGGCATCATTTCAATGGCCACCAGGGCACCTTACCCCTCGTGGCGCTGTAGGTTTCTTTTAGCCCTTCGGGGTCAATTACGCGCACGGTGTCATCGGATAGGTCGCCGCTGTGGGGCGGTTGCAGCAGGCTCACCTTTTGCATTCCTTTGAGTACCTGTTCTACGGTGCGGTGGTTCAGTTGGCTGGCGCGGGCAATCAGGTCGATTGGCAGGTCGAAGGTGTAGGTGCCGTCGGCATTGGGCTGGTTTCCTAGCGCCCGCTCTTGATAGAGCAGTCCTCGCAGCAGCGCCGCGACAGCTTGGGGTGGGTAGGTGCTGCAATTGAGCAGGTGATATTGAAACTTTTCTCGCAGTTCAAACAGCAGGTCGTAGCGGCTGCGAAATTCGGCGCTGGTTTCGTAGAGCGATCGCACTTTCTCTAGGGGCAGCTTCATCACATCGGTGGTTTTGTACGCTTCGACCTGGCTGGGGAACGCATGACCAATCAAACCGGGACCCAACGGCAAACTGCGCATACCAAAACAGCCGCCCGGATAGCTGATGGCAATGATCCGATCCAGCGGGCTGCTGCGAATGATTACGGGGCCACCGCTGACAATGAGATACAGCGAATCGAGCCAAGTGCCGGGACGAAAGGCCGTGTAGACCGGGCGGTTGGAATATAGCTTTTCGAGCGTTAACGCGTCGGGCGTCAGCAAATCGAGCAGCCAGCTTTTATCTAGCCCTCGAAATAAATAATTTTGCTGAACCAATACCTCCAACAGGTCGGTTCCCGATTGCCTGGTAGATGGTGCCATACAGGTTGATAGGAGCGGGTTCGATAGCTTTTATCATGGCACAAACCGGGCGATCGCCGATGAACCTGTATCGAACTGCACTTGAATTTTAATTCATTTCAAATTTACGCACGACCCTTGCGGCAGATCCAGGTGTACTGCCCACAATCGGAACGAGCAGAGCAAGTGCCTGTGCAGTGTCAGCCAACGCTATGAGCCATAATAGATAAATGCGCTTTTTTTGTTCTGAATAATTCCCATGAGTAGTTCTATCGAGTGGACGCCAGAAGCCGAAGCGCGTCTCAAAGAAATTCCCTTTTTTGTTCGACCTGCGGCGCGCAAAAAAATTGAGAAATTTGCCCAAGAGGCGGGCACGCTGCCCATCACCCCCGACGTGTATGACGCAGCCAAGAAAAAGTTTGGCTCCTCTGAGCTGGGGTGACGCGTCCAACTCCCTATTTCCCGCTCTCATCCTTCATCCCCAGGTTTTTCTCATGCCCGATTGGCTCGAACATAGTGTTCAAGTAGAAGTTGAAACTCCCATTCAGGTGGTGTGGGGGCTGTGGTCTGACTTAGAGCAGATGCCCCGGTGGATGAAGTGGATTGATTCGGTGAAGGTGCTAGACGACGACCCAGAACTATCGCGCTGGAAGCTGGCGTCTGGCGGGTTTGAGTTTAGCTGGCTGTCGCGGATTACGAAGCTGGTTCCCGACCAAATTATGCAGTGGGAATCGGTGACGGGGTTGTCGAACCGAGGCGCAATCCGGTTCTATGACCGAGGCGATCGCAGCATTGTCAAACTCACAGTGGCCTATGCCATCCCCGGTATCTTGGGCAAGCTGATGGACAATCCATTGTTGGGACGGATTGTGGAATCGACGCTGCAAGCCGATATGGATCGATTCAAGGAGTATGCCATCAATAGCGTCAAGACCCAGGAGTCGGCCAACAGTTAGGGTTCGCGCCTAGACTTCACGTTGAACCAAAATCACGTTTTCGGTCACCTTCTCAAAGGTGTCATCGTGGCTGATCACAAAAATCTGGCGGAAAGTTTTGATATTAGCGATCGCCTCTGCCAAACTTTCGCGCCGGGGGCGATCCATGTTGGTGGTGGGTTCGTCAAAAAATGCCACGTCAATGTCGGCCAGGGTGCGCAGCAGCGCCAGCCGCACCGCCAGCGCCGCACACATTTGCTCCCCACCCGACAGGTTGATAAACCGGCGAGGATGTGCGCCTTCTTGCACCAGCAGTTCATAGTCCCGCGTCCATTGCAGCGACACGTTGGGGCGGTTCATCAGCTCGCGGAACAGGCGATCGGCTTCCCGCGACACGGTGAGCACGTAGCGTTCGGTAATGCGGGGACCCGCTTCTTTGTAGGCTTTGCGGGCAAAGGAGACAAATCGCCGATTTTTTTCGCGCTGCTTCAACTCAGTCTGGGCGCGATCGCGTTTCTCTGCCACCTGATTCAGGGCGGCCAGTTGGGTATTCAGTTCAGCCAACAGCTTGCGCTGCTGCGGCAACCCGCCTGCTAGCTGGTCAGCCTGACTGCGGGTAGTCGTATAGTCGGCCTCCACCTGCTGCCAGCGCTGCGGATCGTAGGTTTGCAGCAGCGCCTGGTAAGCCACTTCGACCGTTTGGCGGTCAGTTTCTAATCCTTGCAGTTGGGCGATCGCCTCCATCCCTTCTGCTTCCAGCGTTGGCAGTTGCGCCGCCTCTTTTTGATGCTCTACCACCGTCAGATAGCTGGCCTGGTGCAGCTGCCGCTGCTGCCGTTGGGTTGCAGTTTGCAAGTCTAGTTCGGCAAATGGCTCTAGCTGAGCGTCTAAATGGGCAATCTCTTGCTGAATGGTCGCTTGAGCCGCTTGAGCCGTGGCGTAGGTGGCCTGAAGGGTCGGCTGCTCTGCCAGATCGCGTTGCAGCAGTTGGCTGCGGCTGCGGGGATCACCTAGGGCGGCGAGTTGAGCGGATAGCTGCGATCGCTGTTCCTGCACCGCGGTTTCGGCGGTTAGATGAGCCTGATGCTGATCAATCTGCGCTTGGGCGTGAGCAATTTCCGCCTGGAACTGCTCCTGTTGGGTTAATTTGGCCTCCAGGGTGGCAAACTCGGCCTGCTGTTTATACGCGCCATCAATTTGAGTTTTAACATCCTTGAGCTGCTGTTTTAGTTTGGGGGTGGAGGTCTGCTCGGCCAGGTCGGTGAGAATGTGTTCCAAGGCATCCAGCATTTCGTCGTTCAGGTCAATGCCTAGCTGAATCGCCAACACGGCTGCGTCGATCGGAGCTGCTATCAAGGAGGGATCTTTTTGCTGGATGGTTTGTAGGAGTTTTAAGGCAGATTGGGACTGCTCTAAGTGGCGATCGCGCTTATCTTCGCCCGCTTCCAGCATTTGCCGTAGGTCTACCTCAAACTGCTGGGCGGCAGCAATCCGGGTTAGCTGCTCTTGAAGGCGATCGCGGCGCTGTTCTAGGTTGGGAAGCTGTGCCACGGTATCAGCTAGTCCCTTGATCCGCTGGATGTCGCGGGTCAGCGTCTCCAGAACGCTCTGGCTTTTGGCCAATTGCCGCCCCACCGACTGCTGCTCTAGTCGCCAGGTGTGGAACTGTTGCAGTTGAGTGGCGATCGCCGCCTGCTGCTGATCCAACTCCGTCTGCTGCACCACCAGCGGCTGCAATCGGGTCAGTTCGTCTGCTGCCTTGGTCAGGGTCTCTAGCTGTAGCGTCAGCCGAGTCAGGGTGCGTTCTGCCTCGCTGCGGCTGGTTTGCTGGGCGTCGCGCTGTTTGGCCAGTGCCCCGCGCTGCTGCCCCTGCGCCTCTAGCTGCTGCAAGGTGGCCTCAGCCTGGAGATAGGTCTGATAGCCAAGCTGGTGCGCGTCACAGAGCTGGTCGGCCTGACGGCAGCGCTCGGTGGTTTGCTGGAGTAGGGCGATCGCCTGCTGTTTGGCCTCACACTGAGTCGTCAGCGTTTGCCGTTGAGTGCTCAACTGCTGCACCTGCTGCGCCTGCCCCGCCAGTTGCTCCTTTTCAGCCTGGAGCTGCGCCAGGGTGGCCTGGAGCTGCACGAGCTGAGCCTCTGCCGTCGCCATCTCCTGCCGCAAACTCTGCTGCCGCTGCTGGAGTGGTTCTAGCTGCTGAAGCGCCTCGTCATATCGAGCCAGATCGCGCTCCAGGTTTTCCGACTCGGCTTTGGCATACTTTTCCAGCGACAGCATCGACTGGTTGGCCTGCTTGTACTCTTCCACTTTGAGGATGGCGTCAAACACCTTTTTGCGATCCTCAGGTGCTTTGAGAAAATCGGCGGTAAAGGTGCCCTGCGGCACCCCAATTGTGTTGGCAAACAGTCGAGCTAGGTCAGTCCCCGGCGCAACGCCCAAGTGCTGCCGCATCCAGGGCATCACCTCTTGTTCAATGTGGCGATACTCCAGCCGCACGGCCAATTGCGGGTCGTAGAGCAGATAGCCCTTGGTGGTGCAGCGTTCGACCTCGTAGGTGCGACCGTCGCGACGAGAGATAAACGCCACTCGCGCCTGGGCACTCCCTGCCCCATTACGAATCAAATCCTCAACTCGGTACGCGCCTTTGTGATTAAACAGTGTCCAGGCGATCGCCTCCAAAATGCTGGTTTTGCCCGCACCATTTTCACCACAGATGGCGTTGGTGCCCGGTTGGAAACTATAGTGGCGATCGCTATGCGACTTAAAATTCTTCAGCGTAACCGAGAGGATCTGCATATCGCGTTCCTAAACCTCACTGTCATTCTGACATGGAACAAATGAACCATTTACACTTCAATCCTTATATAGCCGTTTTCAGATGCATGAAGGACAGCGCAGGTTGTAGAACCATGAAGTACACCGCAGATTACAGAACAAGTTGAAGGATGATGATTCTGACACATCAGCCTGGTTGACTAACAAATCTTTTACCCCTCATCCCCCAACCCCTTCTCCCACAGGGGGAGAAGGGGAGATAGAGGTAAAGTTTTGGCTCGAAGCCCCTCTCTCGCTCTGGGAGATCGGAGTTTTTTCAGTCAATCAGGAGTAGATCACTTACACCGCTGCATCGACAGACTGAAATGGTGATAGCTCAAGCTGTATTTAATCTCGAGCCTCAGTAGCAAATACCTTTATTCGGCATCTATAGCCCCTATGCCCTCCTTCATCTATAGCCTCCGTGAAAATAATATATTCATCTGTTACTCCCGCAACAATGTTAGTTTTGTTAAAAGATTAGAGCAAGAAATTCGCAGGCTGGGTCGAGATCCTTGGATAGATTTAGAGGATATTCCAGAGGATAATAGCCCAGACGATCCCGACGTTTGGCATTTTATTGAATCTGGAATTAAAGGGGCAGATATATTTGTTTTTGTATTAAGCAAAGATTCGGTCAACTCTTCTAGAAATCGAGCAGAATTGAGTTTGGCAATCGAGTACAAAAAACCGTTAATCGTCATTGATAAAGACCTGCTTCCCGACGAGATCATCGCTGGTCTGTTAATTGAAGAAGTTGCCTATCGATGTTCTCTTCAGTCGGATGGATCTACGAGCAACATATCAACGGCTGCCATTCAAGATGTGGCTCAAGATATTGTCAATGTCCATACAAATGGGCGCTTCTTGAAAAAGGCAAACCAGTGGGAGCACGAAGAATTTAAACCAGAGCTGCTAATCGAAGGGAATGATTTGAAAGCTGTCGCCCTGTGGATTGAGCAAACCCCATACTGGAAGAAGCAACTCACATCCCTCCAGCTTAAATATTTTGAAGCTAGCGTATCCGCCAATCTGAATCGGAGCGTCGCACCACTTGATGTTTTTATTTCTTACTCTCGTAAAAACAAGCAAGAGTTTGTCGAACAATTTTGCAATGCGCTTAAACAAAGTGGCTTAAATGTCTGGATCGACTGGGAAAATATACCGGTGGCCGCACCTTGGCGCGAAGAGGTAAACATAGGCATCGAAAATACCCACACGTTTCTGATGGTATTAAGTGGTGAATCGGTGGGTTCTAAGTATTGTCGTGATGAGCTGAATCATGCGATCGCCAACAATAAGCGATTGATTGGCGTAGTCTGGAAAAAAGATTTTAGCAGCGCTCAAGTCCCTACAGCTTTGAGCCAGCTAAACTGGATTAGCTTTGAATCACCCAATAATTTTGAAGATGAGTTCCTCAAAGTTCTGACCGCCATTAAAACCGACTTAGACTATGTTAAAAGTCATACCACTTTACAGCGACGAGCCTTAGATTGGGAGATTCATAAACGCCAAGAAGCCTATCTCTTACATCGAGTTGAGTGGTTAAGAGCGCGGAGTCTTTTAATTCAAGGTCAGACTAAAGAACCGTTTCCAACTGATATTCAGCGAGAGTATGTCAAAGCCAGTCGTAAGGCTGAAGTTCAGCGCTTTTGTTTGGCAGCGTCTCTTGTGGCTGGGATGGTCGCGCTGACATTAGGGTTTTTAGAATCTCAACAAAAGCAGGTCAGCACTCTAGTGTCATCGCTAGAAAAAAAGCAAGGATTAGATGCCCTCATCATTGGGATTGATGCCGGACGCGAACTACAGCGCCATCCCTGGGTTAAACTGCGAGACCCGCTATTGCAGCCCAGAGCCATCACCGTTTTGCAGCAGGAAGTCTACAACCTCAAAGAACATAATCGGCTGGATGGCCCTCAAGGGCATCAAGCAAAGGTTTACAACGTCAGCTTTAGCCCCGACAGGCAGCTGATTGCTTCGGCCAGTGAAGATAAAATCGTGATTCTGTGGGACTCGGAGGGTAAAAAAATTGCTGATCTAGTTGGGCATCAAGCCGACGTAGTCAGTCTCGCCTTTAATCCAGATAACCAAACCCTGGCCTCTGCTAGCTACGACGGCACCGTCCGAATTTGGGATTTGGCAACCCGAAAACAAACCGATGTGCTCCAGCAAGTCGCCGCCTCAACCCAGCCGCCAACTGCACGCCCTACCCGTATCTTTAGTATCCGCTTTAGCCCCGGTGGGCAAACTCTTGCCGCCGCCGGGGCAGATGGCACGGTCAAACTTTGGACGGTTGACCACGGACATAGCCAAACACTGAGCCTAAAACACACATTGCCGCACGGCAGCCCTGTCTATGCGCTGAGTTTTAGTCCGACTGGCGATCGCCTTGTAACGGCCAGTGCTGACGGCATCGTCAGACTATGGTCAACCGCCGACAACTTTCGGCAGCCTGTGCTGTTACAGCACGGCACCCCCGCCCCCGTGATTGACGTGAGTTTCAGCCCCGATGGTCAGGCGATCGCCTCTGCTGGGTTTGATCAGACCGTGAATCTGTGGAGTCGAGAGGGTAATTTCATCAGAGCGCTGACTGGGCACGAGAAAGTCGTCCGTCGAGTCGTGTTCAGCCATGACAGTCGAGTCATCGCTTCGGGTAGTGATGATGAGACGGTACGGCTATGGGCACGACGCGGCAACACTTGGGCTAATGAACCCGACTCAGCCGTTCTGAGGGGGCATCAAGGAGCTATCCGTCGCGTTTTGTTTAGCCCCGACGACCAACTCGTGATTACAGCCAGCGCCGATGACACGATCAAACTTTGGTCGAAGGAAAACGGCACCTTGCTCAATAGCCTAGAGGGGCATGAAGACGAAGTCTTAGACCTGGAAGTCGTCCAGCCCCAGCCTAATCAGGCGGATACAGCGTTTTTGCTCGCGTCTGGCAGTCGAGATAACCAGGTAAGGCTATGGCAACTCGGTCGGGTTTTGAGAAGCTTACCGCACAATAATGTGGTCAATGACGTTAGCTTCGATCCAAGGGGTGAGCTGGTGGCGTCTGGCGGCAGAGATACAATCCGCGTTTGGCAGAAGCGCGATGACACGCTCCTCTACCCCATTTTCAATGCCCATAAAGGCGATATTCTCAGCCTCAGCTTTGACCCCAAAAAACCCGCCGAACCGGGCAAACCGCTATTGGCCTCTACTGGAGACGATGGCAGCATTAAACTCTGGCAAATTAACCAAAGTACAAGAGTCCGCCCAGCTAAAGTTGGCCGAGAGCATACGCCAGTTCGGGTGTGGATCGGGCATTCAGGCAACCCGATCAACTCAATTCGCTTTAGCCCGACACGACCAATATTGGCGTCGGCAGGAGAAGATGGCACAGTTAAGCTGTGGAATGTAGACGGTTCCTTGATCAGAACTTTGCCTGGGCATACAAAAGGGGCAACCAGTATCAGCTTCCATCCCACCCAGCAGATTTTGGCATCCGCTGGAAACGATGGCGCGATCCGACTGTGGAATTTGCAAGACGGATCCCTGATGTCCACATTACAGGGGCATCAGGGATCTGTGAATAGCGTTGCGTTTAATCCCAAGGGCACGATGCTGGCCTCAGCCGGGGCAGACAACACCGTAAAGCTGTGGGCGCTAGATGGGTCGCTGATTAAAACTCTCTCAGACAATCAAGATGAAGCGCATCAGGACGCCGTTCTCAAGGTAGCGTTTAGCTCCGATGGCGAACTTCTAGCGTCGAGCAGCCGCGATCGCAGCATCAAAATTTGGAAAATTAGTGACCCACCGAGATGGCTGCTGCCGTCAAACAACGGCAGGCTATTAACGACGCTGAAAGGTCATCGTAGAACGGTTTCGAGCGTTACCTTTAGCCCCACCGACTCCAACTCTCCCCAGCAGTTTTTGACCCTGGCATCGAGCAGTATCGACTACACGGTGAGGCTATGGGAACTACCTACAGACTTTAGTAGTAAGACGTTAGAGACGCTACTCAACCAAGCCTGTGGATTAGCAGACGACTATTTAGAAACCCACAAAGATGTCAGCCCTCCGGGGAAAAATGACACTGCCTCCACCGCTGCTGCTCTGGGAGAGCTACCAAGACCGTGGCAACCGAATAATCCTAAAACAAAGTCTATCCAAACGATTTGGAACTTTTGCCAAGACAAATTTCAGGCACGTCCCTCTGTTAGCTCGACTGACAATCGGAAGGATTATTGACCGGGTCACAATCTGGAGAGGGGCTAGGAGACGGCGTGACGCGCAGAAATGATGGGGTCGGAGATAACAGATTGCCCAACAGGCTAAACGCGCTCGGATTAGGGGTGGTCTGGACAGTTGCCGGTTGGGGCAAGTTGGA
>JAYUYI010000483.1:0-3825 GCA_043752545.1 Thermoleptolyngbya sp. | reverse complement strand
TGATAGAGGTCTATGGCTTGCTGATATTGTCCGAGATTGAGATAAGCATTGCCCAAATTGCCCAGGGCAGATCCTTCACCCGCGCGATCGCCGATTTCGCGAGTAATAGTGAGTTGTTGCTGATAGAGGTCAATCGCTTGCTGATATTGTCCGAGACTGAGATAAGCATTGCCCAAATTACCGAGGGCAGATCCTTCACCTGCGCGATCGCCGATTTCGCGAGTAATGGTGAGCTGTTGCTGATAGAGGTCAATGGCTTGCTGATATTGTCCGAGTCTGTGATAAGCATTGCCCAAATTGCCTAGGGCATTTCCTTCTCCTGCGCGATCGCCGATTTGGCGATAAATGTCTAATGCTGCCTGCCAAGACGCTAGCGCCTCTCGAAACTGGCTCACTTCAAATTGCTGGATACCCTGGGCAAGCAGCTGGTTCCCGTTGCTTTGCCGCCGTGCTGTTTCGCTCAAGCTTGGTTCTGCTTGCCCTGCCACAACAGTAAGCCGATACTCTCCCTGCCCCCATACTCGGTAGGCATTCGCTTGTATTCTGTAGCGCCCATCCGTTGGCAATGTCAGAGTAAGCCATGAGTTTTGGGTATTGGGAAACACGGCTGGATCAATATTGTCGTTCTCGGCAAGCTTCTCTCCAGTTTCATCTAACAACAACAGGTAGGTATCAAACGCCAGACTTTCCAGGGTAAGGCTAATGGTTTGCCCAGCTTTGCCATCGAAGGTATATTCATCGGAAAAGCTGCCATCTTGGAGCCTTCCATCCCCTGCTGCTAAAACACCTTGCACATCCAGCAATGTTTCTGAGGACAGCCTCGATTCCTCCACCGTCTGTGCCGAGGCAGGTGCACCACCCATCATCACCCCCACTGGTAATGTAGCCAACCCTATGAGCGTTAGAGAACTACTCAACAGACAGCGACTAACCCACCTGTTCTGGCTGCTCAATCGGCGACAGGCCAATCTATCCAATCGTCGAAATTGATCAAGCATCGTTAGGCGCAGGATGAGGGCAATGATCTATATCAGTTATACAAAGCCCAGCTAAAGATTTGCCCGATCAGGAGAAAAATTAATCTCAATCGTATCTAACCCACTCAACACCATCAAATCAATGCAATCTTAGCTGTGATGTGATTTCGAATTCTGGTACAAAATCCCGGAGGTATTCGGTCATGAGCGGTACCTCTGAGCGTTGCTCTCCCTCAATCAATCCCATGAACGCCAATCGGAACCGGAGACTAAACAGGTTACCTTCGCGCTGCAACCCGTCGCCCATCTGGATAGGCGATCGCACCCGCATCACCACCGTCACACCAAACGCTGGAACCGTAAGACTGCCTGCCTGTTCAATGCGGGACAGCAAGGATTGAGCGATCGCCCTAGCGTCATCAAAGGAGTGCGCCAACACCTCAAGCTCAACGGGTTGGTCGTACTGGCGGCACGCCTGCCAAATCTGGGCGCGATCGCCCGCCACCCTGACCCAATCGCTCGCGTTGATGCGCCGATAATGCTCACCAGGCAATAGCCGCAGCAATACCACTGGCACCTCATCCACCTGAAACATCCCAGTGACATGCTCAACGTCGGGGGCGTAATGAAACTGGAGCTGTACCATGCCGGGGGCGATCGGTTCCGCTAATTCAATCCGGTTGGGATTCGCCATTAAGGTCGCGTCGCGCAATGACAGACCTGGACTCAAGACCCGCAAGTTTGACATTTGAGCCGGGTTTAGCTGTTCTGGGAGCGGCAGAGTGCTGCCATCTTGAGTCACGGAATGTCTCACAAGCGGAACAGGTTCACCACACCATGGTCGCAGCACCCATTCCATCAGGTACGCTAGGAAATCGCCTGCCACCTCATAGCCAACCCGCAGAGATTGCAGTTGGGGCGATCGCCCGTCTGGATCGCGAGTCAAGTGAACGCGAAATTGCACGCCGCCAATCCAGTTACTCAAAATACCGCGCATAGTTTCGGCATCAACCAGCGGCGTATCCCTGCCGGGTTGTAGGATCGAAACACACATGTGCTGCTCAGTGGGCAATAGGTCAAGCCCGACGTACCGCATTGCCATCGTTGGGGCGATCGCTGGAGTCAGCAGCCAGCCAGTTGTGGCACCGTCCGCTAGCTCTAGCGCCCCATTGCGGCGCACGATGGATTCGCTGGCAGGGAGCAGGCAGTAGGGGCTGGCTAAATCTTGGGTAGCGATGATCAGCATTTTGTTTGATCCGTGAGAATGACTGGGTAGTGAAGTCACTTTAGCGATCGCGCCCAACTTCCATTGCAAACACTATGGTTGGACATTCCAGAACCGTCGCACGGTTAACATTAACCGCAAGCACGCACATTCGTTGACGTAGAAATATCATTCTGATATAAAATAGGCTAACTTAGAAGTAGTAAGCTTTTTTGTTCTACAGACCAAAGCCCTAGCGGGTATGCAAATCTGCCCGCTAGGGCTTTTGTATGATCCACACACACCACAGCATCATAGAAGCGGCTGGCAAAACTCTATCGCGGCAAAACGCTACCAATCTAACGAATGCGTTTCGGGCGATCGCCTCAGTCTTGATTAACGCTGGCTTGACCGATGCCGATAGCCTCATGCAGCTCATGCAAGATTCGGTGGAATCAGCCGATACCGCCGAGGCCGCAGATACCAGCACCGAGGTCGCGGCAGAACGATTCATCAATCAGGTGCAGCGCGTCACTTGGCACGACCGCTTCAAAAGCTCAATCAAAATTTTTGCACAGCGATTCGCCAACGCCCACAACCTCACGGATGAGGAATACCAGCAGGAATACGGCACTGAGGAAACCCGCGAACAGGCGATCAGTTCAATTATTGGTGATTTGTCCACAATTTTGACAGAGCTGTCGCGATCACATCCTGGCCCGGCTGCAACCGTGCGGGATCGCTGGCAAGGCTATGAATCGCCCTACAGTCCGTTTATGCTGAGTGCCGAGTCGGGTGAGGAAACTCCTGTCAACAAAGTGACGCTAGCGTTTCAGTGCGAAGCCGCTGCCGAAACGGTGACGGTGGCGGCGAAACGAGGCCGGAAGCAAGCCAAAAACCGTTCTCCCATCACCGGAGTATTGTTCCGAGTCGATGAGCCTTCAGAAGCAGTGCCCGCCAAGGGGCCAGGGATGCCGCTCTACGTGCCGCAAGCCGTTGCTGCCAGCATCCTCAACACGGTTGCAGGGCTGCCACTGGATGCCCACGACAACCTGAGTCAGCACGCTGACCAAGAGATCGCGGGCGTGATGCTGTCGGCTGAGCTGAAAGACAAAGATTTTGTGGTGCATGGCTACCTCTGGCCTGCATCCAAGTCCAGTAAAGTGCGGAAGATCGTGGCAAATCAGGAACGCCTGGGCATGAGCATGACGGCAGACGCTTGGGGGCATGAAGCCGAGGTGGATGGGCAGAAAGTGTTTTGGGTGGACGACATTGAGCTGAACGGAGCCAATATCTTGTTCAGCGACTGCGCCACCTATCAAAAGACCCGGCTGATTGTGGCGGAAAAACAAGAGCCGGGCAGCCGAGACCCCACGGTGATCGCGGCCTCTAATACTTCTGAACCTACGAATCCTAATCCCCCTATCCCTTTAAAAGAAGACATCGCTATGGACGAACTTCAAAAACAACTCGCTGCTCTGGCAACCACCGTGACGGATGCCCTAGCCCAAGTTAAGACTGACTATGGCGTCCTGGCTGCTGCCGTCAATGAAATTCAGGCGGTGCGTCGGGCAGAGCAAGAGGCGATCGCCGCTGCCAGCGCTCAACAAAACGAAGAGCAGCGACTCTCTGCCTTAATCAAAG
>JAYUYI010000482.1:0-9253 GCA_043752545.1 Thermoleptolyngbya sp. | reverse complement strand
AAGCAACGCAATTTGGTAGGGGTAGGCAGGAGGCAAAACCATGCAGGCAGCTCTACAGCAAGCGGGTCAGTTCACACAGATGTCGGGCGATCGCCCTCAGTATCAGGTTGAATTAGACTGGCTCGGTAGCCAGGTAGAAGAATTTTTTCGAGAACAAAATATTTTCTTAGCCGTTCGCTGTGCCTTCCAACAGGGACGATTATTGGTCGTCGGGAACCATCGCCCCGGCGAAGAAGTAGAACCCAAGCGGGTAATGCGATCGCTAGAGCAGTTGATGCAGTCGTTTCAGCTAACGATGACGCAGCCAGTGGGGCTGTATTTAAGGGTGGCAGGACAGCCTAAGCCCTATGTTCGTTGTCAGTTTATGGTGCGACAGCAGCACCAGCCGCCCGCTGATACCGCAGCCCAAGCAACCGGGTTAACGGGTCAAGCGTTGGCTCTAACGGCAGATGCGCCCAACTGGCTAGTCGGCGAAACGGTAGTGCTAGAGCCGCAGACACCCGCCCTTGAGCGCGCCACGTTACCATCATCTCTAGTCGAAACTTGGACTAGCATTCGGCGCGCTAGCCAGCAGATTCAACTAGGCAAATCTCGCGAGACGTTAAGCTGGGTGGCAGGGGTAGGAGCGGCGGGGCTAGCGGTCGGTGGCTACGCGCTCAGCCAGCCTTGTGTCACCGGAACTTGCTCTGAATTAAATACAGCTCAACTGCTGGAGCAGCGATCGGCGGCCTTACTGGACGTGGCGGCTACTCAATCTGATTTACATGCGGCTCAGCAGTATTTAGACGGAGCCATTGGGATGCTAGATGCGATCCCCATGTGGTCTAATCGCCGAGCAGAGGCGCAAAACTTAGCTCATGTTTATCGGCGGCAGGCGATCGCCTTAACCGAAATCACGACCGCTGCAAACTTTGCCCAACAGGCTTTTCAGCAATCGCAACACTCTCTGCAAGATGCCCAAACTTGGCAAGCCGTTGAAGCGCTCTGGAAAAGTGCAATTCAACAGCTAGAACAAGTCCCTCCCAATAGCGACTACTATCCGCTGGCGCAACAAAGCCTCAAAGAATCTCACGCCAGCTTAGTGGGTGTCCAGGAACGGATTCAGCAAGAGCAGCAAGGCCAGCAGGCTTTGGCATTAGCAAAACAAATGATGCGTCTGGCCGCTGAAAAACAAGCCAGTACAGCCGCAGAAAAAGATCCGCACCTGGTTCAAGTGATGTGGCAAGTGGCGATCGATCGCTTAGGCGATGTTCCTGTTAATACGACCTCTGTCTTTGAAGCCAAACGATTGCTGAACGTCTACGAAAGCCGAGTCACAGCCGCCACATCAGCTGTGCAGAAACCCGCCATACCAGCGCTTCCCGATGCCAACGCCGTTGGCTCTGATGCAGTCACCAATAGCGGAGCTGGAACTACTCGCTCCAGCACTGATCAAACCATTCAAGCTCTACCGCCGCCGCCTACCGTGACAGCGGGACAGTAGCTGCGAGGGCTTGGCACTGCCAAGCCCTTACTCAAGCATTATATTTGCTTCAGTTCAGGTTCCTAAGGTTGCGACATGTTGCGGTTCAACCCGTATTTCGCATGCCCGCTGCAATGCCGTTGATGGTGAGTAGGGCACCGCGCAGCAGCTCACCTCGGCTGTAGCGAGAACGGATGACACCGGATGCGGCGCTAGTTTTGTGCTGGCGCAACCGTTTGAGGAGCGAAACTTGCAAAAACCCAAGCGGGACAATGGTGCCATTGCGGAGCTGCACCGATCGTTGCAGGTCGGGATCACCATCTAGCAAGCGGGCATGTCCTGTAATTGCTAGCACCAGGTCGCGCGTCAGGTAGTATTCGTTAGCGATTTGCTCGAACAGTCGCTCAAAGCGATCGCGATCTTCGGGCTGGCTCAGCTCCTGAACATAATGGCTGGCAATCTGCAAATCGACCTTAGAAAGGGTCATTTCACATTTAGAAATCACCATTTTGAAGAACGGCCATTTGTAGTAAAAATAGCGCAGCAGCTTCAGGTGCTCGGCTGGGTCTTCGGTAAGAAAGTCATTAATGGCCGTGCCTACTCCATACCAAGACGGTAGCAAAAAGCGGGTCTGCGTCCAGCTAAACACCCAGGGGATCGCTCGCAGGCTGGCCAAATCTTTCTTCCCGCCGCGCCGTGCCGGACGAGAACTAATCTGCAACTGGCTAATTTCTTCAATCGGCGTCACCTGATGGAAGAAATCTACAAAGTCGGGCTGTTCATAAATCAAAGCGCGATAGTGGGAGCGAGAGCGTGCCGCTAGCTCCTCCATAATTTCTTGCCAAGGCTGAATGTCGTCAAACCCGTTGCGCAGCAGGCTAGCTTGAATCACAGCTGTCGTAATCGTTTCCAGGTTGTAGAGCGCCAGTTCGGGCAGGTTGTACTTAGACGCCAGCACTTCACCCTGCTCGGTGATTTTAATCCGTCCATCAATGCTGCGACCGGGCTGAGCCAAAATTGCCTCATAGGCAGGCCCGCCGCCACGCCCTACAGAACCCCCTCGCCCGTGGAAGATCCGGAGCGCTACATCGTACTGCTCGGCAACTGCTTGTAGGGCTTGCTGCGCCTTGTGAATCTCCCAGTTGCTGCTGAGGAATCCCGAGTCTTTATTGCTGTCGGAATATCCAAGCATAATTTCTTGCAGGGAGGGAGCAGGTGCATCCGCCAGGGGGTAGGGAGCGGTAGGCGTGGGGCTAGCCTGCGTCCGGAGGTTTTCAGCGTCATAACCGCCCGACAAATAAGCCCGATATAGCGGCAGGTCAAACAATTGCTGCATGACAGCGGGTGCCCGCAGCAAATCTTCCACGGTCTCAAACAGGGGAACCACTTGTAGGGTGCCTGTACCTGTTGCCGGATCATATAGCCCTGCTTCTTTTGCCAGCAGCAATACCTCTAGCAAATCGCTGGCGTGGTGGCTCATACTAATGACATAGGTCTGGCAAATTTCGGGGCCAAACTCTTGATGCAGTTTGCGCACCATCCGAAAGGTCTGAATGGTTTCGCAGGTTTTTTCAGAGAAGGGGAGTTCGGTTGGAATCAGCGGGCGGCGGGTTTGCAGCTCGGTCACTAGCCATAGCGATCGCTCTGCTTCTGATAGCTCGTTGTAGGGGCGGGGCAAGATTTGGAGATAGTCGGCCACTTCGCTGAGCGTGTCAGAATGGCGGCTGCTCTCTTGACGAATGTCTAAATACGCCAAGTTAAAGCCATAAATTTCGACCTGGCAGATCAGGTTTTCGAGATCGCGACAGGTTAACCCTGTTTCCTCCAAACTACGCCGAATCAAGCTTAAATCGGCGAGAAAGTCTTGCCCAGATCGGTAGAGCGTCGCCGGATTGGTATCGAGCACTTCATCATTGAAGTAGTCGCCACTGTATAGCTTGAGGCTGCGATCGCGCGTATTGTGTAACCGCTGCTGAATGTAAGCCAGCTTCAAGCGGTAGGGTTCTTGGCGATAGCGAATGGCCAGCTGCTCATAAACCTCAGGCATCTGCACTTGGTCTTGCTCTAGCGATTCGAGCAATTCGGGCAGCACATCGCTCCAGTGCAGCGACAAGCTCAACAGATCTACCAAGTGCTTCACAGAATTGACGTATTTACTCAGCACCAAATTGCGCTGATAGCAGGCCGTTTTCCAGGTAATTTCGGGCGTTACAGAGGGGTTGCCATCGCGATCTGAGCCGACCCAAGAGCCAAACTTACAGAAATCGTAGCTGGGTGGTCGCAGTCCTGGGAATGTCCCCTCCAACGCAGTGCGAAACCGGTAGTAGAGCTGCGGAATCACCTCAAACAACACTTCTTGAAAGTAGTGTAGGGCGTAGTCTACTTCGTCTAGCACCGTCGGCTTAAACTGGTGCAATTCATCGGTGCGCCACCATAGCCGAATTTCCTCTGTCAACTGCTCCCGCAGCCCATCCGATTCCCAAGAAGACGCTAGCCCGATCATTTGCAGCCCTTCTTCGGCCTGATCTAAGCTGGCCAAAATTTTAGCAATCCGGCGTTGCTTATCGCGGATGGTATGGCGGACAATTTCGGTGGGGTGGGCGGTGAATACCAGTCGAATATCGAGATTATCGATTAGGTGCTGAATTTGACGAGGGGGCACATTGAGGCTGTGCAGTTTGGGAAACAGCCCTCGGAAGGTGCT
Source organism: Thermoleptolyngbya sp. (assembly GCA_043752545.1). Taxonomy (GTDB): domain Bacteria; phylum Cyanobacteriota; class Cyanobacteriia; order Elainellales; family Elainellaceae; genus CASBQJ01. The sequence continues at coordinate 5,087 of JAYUYI010000482.1, read as the reverse complement.
CATTTCGCGGCGGGCGGTGTCATCTTGCAGGGTGCGCTCTAGTAAATCGGTGTGGAGACCATTGGCGGGTTCTTCCGCATCGGCTGCCGTTAAGGCCGCTTCTGCCATTAGACTTTCGTACGTAGCGCGATACTGCTGCTGCTGGCCCCGCTGCTCGTAGTGCTGCTCCACAATATTAATTAGCTGAAAATAAAGCGCGAACGCACGGGCGGCGCGAATGGCTTCATTTAAGTCCAATTTTTCAATTACCTTCAGGGCACCCGACTCCATCTCTTCGGGCACTTGCCCTTCGGGAGAGCACAGTGCCCGCAATTGTCGCAGCAAGTCTACGAGCTGCTGACCACACTCTTGATGTAATACAGCCTGCCACAGTTCTTCTATCAGCTTGAGACGATGCCGGAGAAACAAATCAGTGGCCGTGTTGGGGGAACTATCTGGGTTACCTTGGGATTCCTTGGATTCGATAGCAGTGCCGGAACTGAAGGCATCATCTGAGGAATGGAGGCTCGAACTCATGATCTGTCCTGGCAATATTATTTGATAATTCTAGGGGTTTTTGCGGAGAAGCGAGCAGTGAAAGTTGGAGGCAGGGATATAAGGTGAGGAATGTAAGGCCAAGGCAGAGCGGATTTTCTAAAGAGAGACTAGAGCAGAAAGTAAGTTAATGATTAATCAATCCATAAAGCTAATGATTAATGGATACAGGGTCTGAATTCCTCACTAGTCTTAATTCTTTTAATTACCATATTCATGGCCACCGAACGCGATATATGAAATCGATCGCTTATTATTACACCGATCCGCTGCTGGAGTCTGTACCCGATGCATCAGTGTGGGAGACGGAGGTGGAACGGGTGTATCTCGATTTGGGCGATCGCCAGCAGTGGGAGCAATTGCTGGCCGATAGTCGGCTCAATCCACCCGAGTTGCTGGTGGTGCGCCGATGGGACGAGTTGGGCGAGTCGATGCAGGCTGTGGGCGATCGCCTCACGGCACTGGAAACGCTGGGGATTGCCTTGATCGTACTGGAAGAGTCTACCGATCCGCAGCTTCCAGGGTTGATGCGATCGCAAATGATTCAGGCATTTCAACGGATGCAGGCAGCTCGGGGGCGGCGAATCCAGCAAGGGCACGCCCGCAATCGGATCAAAACATTGCCACCACCAGGAAAAGCGCCCTATGGCTATCGTCGGGGCAAAGATCGATACACCATTGATCGCAGCACTGCTCCCGTTGTCAAAGACTTTTTTGAGCAGTTTTTGCTCTATGGCTCCTTGCGGGGCAGCGTGCGCTATTTGCAAAAAAAATATAACAAAAAAATTTCGGCATCTACGGGTCAACGTTGGCTGACTAGCCCTGTCTATCGGGGGGATTTGGCCTACCAAACCGGAGATGTAGTGCCCAATACCCACGCCCCTTTGATCTCTCGCCAAGAAGCAGCCCAAGTCGATCGTCTGCTGCGCCGCAACCGCCAACTGCCGTCTCGCACAGCCAGTGCGCCGCGATCGCTGGCAGGGCTGGTTGTTTGTGGCGTTTGTCAGGCGAGCCTACGAGTTGCCAAGGTAACCGCAGTGCGCCAAAGTCGCGAGTATCTCTACCTTCGCCCCACTCACTGCCCGCAGCAACCACACTGTCGCGCCATTCTCTATGACCAGGTGCTAGACCAAACGATCCAGAAAATTTGTGCCGAGCTGCCCCAGGCGATCGCCGCCGCATCCATTCCCGACATGACGCCTCTGCAACAGAGCCTGAGCGCCCAGATCGCCGCCAAACAGTCCATTTTGCAGCAGTTGCCTACCCTAATCGACAGTGGGGTTCTAGATCCTGAAACCGCTGACTTCAGAGCCTATAGGCTGCGCACCGAGACGGCTACTCTCCAGGCTCAGATTTCTCAATTGCCGCCAGCCAACCTGCAAACGATCGGCCAAGTTGTTTCTATTGCCCAGTTTTGGCGTGATCTATCGGAGCCAGAACGGCGATTTTACTTTCGAGAATTTCTGCGAGAAATTCAAATTGAGCGGGACGGGCAAACTTGGCAGGTACACTTGGAGTTCATTTTTTAATATTAAAATCAAATTGTAACTATCCAGTCTGCCCACCCTGCGGGAAGCAAGCTACACCCTAAATCCCTCTCCCAAGTAGGGAGAGGGATTTAGGGGATGAGGGCTGTCTATAGCCTGAGTAGTTCATCAAATCATTGCTTGCGCAGCCAATCAGTTAGCCCTAGCGCTGCGGTAGTTCCGACAAAGTGGGCGGCGATGCCATTTAAGTTAGCGGCTACCACATATAAATCTAGCGCCCGAATAATCTGTTGCGGATCGCCGTAGTTGGGAGCGGCGGAAAGCTGGGCGGTGGCTTTTGCCAGCAGCAGCGCCACACTCGATCCGGCTCCAATCAGCATGACGGCCATGCCTACTAACCCTAAAAGCGTCGCTAGCCGCAGCATTCGAAATGTTTCTCCTGCTTTGGGATACTGCTCGGCATCGGGCAGCATCAGTAAACGAGCCGTGTTGAGGTAGCGGGCGGTAATGGCGATCGCCACCAGCAGCATCACACTGCCACAAACCGCCCAAAAAATACCGATGGTAATACCGGGGGTTGGTTCTTCTCCCAAGACGGGGCTAGAGCGGGCGGCCAACGCCAGCGTCACAGCGGTAGCGATGCCAAAACCCACCTGTAGGCACAGGCTGATTCCGCCAATCCAGCGAAACGCGTTGGCGATAGTGACGACCTTACTGACGGGCGATCGCAGCTCAGGTTTAGCCTGCATGTGGTGCTCTCCCGGTTTAGCTAAATAATTCAACGGTATTTACTTTGGCTGAGGACTTAAAGGAATCTTAACTGTAAAGGTAGTGCCCACCCCTTCAACGCTGTTAAAGCTAATTTCTCCTTGAAGCTGCGCCACACACTGCTGGACAATTGCCAAACCCAGTCCAGTTCCCCGAATTGTATTGACATTGCTAGCCCGATGAAATAACTCAAACAACCGAGGTTGGTCAGCTTCAGGAATCCCAATTCCTTGATCTCGCACCTGAAATATCGCTATAGTGCCATGACAAGAGACGTCAAATTCAACTTGAGTTCCGGTTGGAGAATACTTCAGCGCGTTGGCAATCAGGTTATTTAGAATCGAGCGCAGCAGCTTGGGATCGAGATAGGCTACACCACAAGTCCCACTCATATTGAAGGCGATCAGATGATGGTGCTCCAACCCCATCTGGATCTCCTCTACCAAATCTTTACAAAACAAACTTAAATCAACGGCTAATGGGTTGAACTCGATCTTTCCTGCCTCTGCCTTACCGAGAACCAACACATCTTCAATCAGTTGGTTCATGGCTGCGATCGCCACTCGACTGCGCTGAAAATATTTTTGTTGCTGTTCTGTGGAAGCAACATGCCCATAGCGATCCAGTAGTTCTAACGAGGTGCGGATCACAGTTAGCGGCGTCCGCAATTCATGAGATACCATCGACACAAAGCGAGACTTTAATTCATTCACCTCCTTCTCTTCTGCCAGCGCCAGCCGCATTTCATCTTCTGCTTGCTGACCCTCACGAATCATTTGCTCACGGATGCGGATGCTTTCCACCATCCCAGCAAACACGTTCGCCAGTGTGGTCATTTCATCTGGGAAGCGAACGTTTTGTGCCGACGATAAGTCCAACACATAATTTCCTACCCCAATCTGCTTCGCCGAGCGCGTTAGGTCTGCCAGGTGACGTGTCAAAATGCCTGACAGCACATAGATCAGCCCAAAAAAGACGCTGTAGGTGACCACAAAAGACAGAATCATTCGACCTCGAATGGCTTGCTGCAATTGACGTACATAGCCCGCGTCAATATCTAGTCCCAGCACGGCCACTACTTTTCCAGTTCGGTCTTTTAATGGCGCAAAGGCAGAAATCCAAGTTCCCCATTTATCAGAATAAAGTTTTGACTCTTCTAAATTGCCTTGATTAAAAACTCGACGAGCTACACCGCCAGCTTCATCAGATTCTAAAAATTTGGCGGCCTTTGCAGGATCGTAGCGCGACCACAAATCCACCAAATAAACAATTTCTAGTGCCCCCAGCTGGACAGCAGGTTGGCCAATTCGACGGCTAGTATTTGATGGGCCAATGGCATAGGAATAGAGCCAGGCTCGTGGTTCAATCTTATGGACTGTCTCAAACCAGGCAAGCTGGCTGAGGTAGCGAGGGTCATCCGAAAAGCCTTCAGAGTTTGCTTGACCTGTAGCGTAAAGAGCCATCAACTCGTCAACGTTGACCCCCGCCAGTGCCCCATTTAAAGTAGAGCGAATGTCTTCCCGCAAACGGGCTACGGCCTTCTCAGTAGTATAGGAGTAAAACCAATAAAATGCGCCAGCCAATGCCAGACTGAAGACCAAGCTGAAACCGACTAGCAGCTTAACGCGCAGACTCACTGGTCTAACAACTCTCTTAGCGGTCGGCGTCGCTGAGTGTGGCCTGCAAAACTTTTGATCCAAATTCACCTCAAGGGCGGATTAACTGCTCTCTAACAAAAAATATGTCCTATCGCCCCTAACCCACGCGTGGAATATAGATAAAGCTCTCGGATATAAAACTCTCGGATCGAATTCCACTGTTGATTAACGCACTTTAGCTTTTCTCACAAACTCTCTTCCTCTTTCTTCATACAGGCAAATCAATCCTTCATCCGAACAACACTCAGATCATACCCAATCAAAAATGTCCGGCATTAAAGCCCGGACACATGGTTTTTGAGTTTTTTGAGCCAAGTTTGATTCCAGCTCCAAATCTGGCCTTAATCCCAGCTTGATCAACGTGTAGCGTTATGGTCTAGCGGCTAAGGTAAGTAAGGCGGTTAGAAGCAGAGGTTTTGAGCCAATTAGAGGGCGTTTTAACCAAATTGACCGGAGTTTTAGCCAGCTTGAGCGACTGGCCGTGTGATTTTTCAAGCGATTCTACTACGTGGGCAATCAAGGGAACGCTGCTAAATAGCGCTAATGTTCCACACGTTGATACGGTGCAGAGGAGAACTGTCATTAATCTCGTTGCTATGCGTTGAGGAATCATGGCGTTAGTCTTTCTCTTTCAGTACCA
>JAYUYI010000481.1:0-9264 GCA_043752545.1 Thermoleptolyngbya sp. | reverse complement strand
TCGAACACAAGCTCTATGCCACAGGCACCGTGCAGCGGCTGTGGTGTGTTGGCCCCGTGTTTCGCTATGAGCGGCCGCAAGCGGGTCGGCAGCGGCAGTTTCACCAGCTAGACGTAGAGATTTTGGGCAGTGCCGATGCTCGTGCCGACGCGGAGGTAATTGCCCTCGCATCTGACTTGCTACAAACCCTCGGCTTAAAAACCCTCACTCTTGACCTCAACTCCGTCGGCATCCCCTGCGATCGCCAAGCCTATCGAGCCGCCCTAATTGACTATTTCACGCCCTACAGCGCGGAACTCGATGACGATTCTCAAAACCGCCTGACCCGCAATCCGCTGCGCATTTTAGACAGCAAGCACGAGCGAACCAAGGAAATTGTCCAAGCTGCGCCCAGCATCCTAGACTACCTCAGCCCCAGTTCCCAGCAGCGGTTTGAGCAGGTGCAACAGCGGTTAACCGATTTGGGGATCGTCTACCAAGTCAATCCTCGCTTGGTGCGCGGCTTAGACTACTACACCCATACCGCCTTCGAAATTCAGTCGGCTGACTTGGGGGCACAGGCTACCGTGTGCGGCGGCGGGCGCTATGACGGACTGGTGTCGGAACTAGGAGGTCCCGCAACGCCTGCTATTGGCTGGGGACTTGGGATGGAGCGCCTAGTGATGCTCTTGCAACAGCTACAGCCGACAGGTGGACCAACGGTCGATTTTTATGTGGTGTCGAAGGGCGATCGCCCCGAAGCGCAGGCTCTCGTGGTCACCCAAGCGCTGCGACGTTTAGGCTTTGCAGTAGAACTAGACCTGAGCAGCAGTGCCTTTGGCAAGCAGCTCAAGCGAGCCGATCGCAGCGGTGCCGCTGCTTGCCTAATTTTGGGCGATACCGAAGCCGAACATGGCACCGTCCAGCTCAAGTGGCTGGCCTCTGGTGAACAACAGGCGATCGCTCAGGCTGACTTGCCCCATCTAGCCAGCGATCTCCGCCGTCAAATCACCGCCGCAGTTTCTGCCGTTGCAACTTGATCCCCGGCTTGGTGGGCAGCAGTTTGGACGACCAAGACCGAACACGATACATGGTGCAAGACGTAATTGCTAACGCTGCCGAGTAGCACCTCAGTCAGCCCTTTAATCCCACGCCGACCCACAATCACTAAATCGGCATTCCAGCTGCTAGCCAACTCGCAAATGCCGCGCCCTGCATCTACACAGCGGTAGCTAAATTCCGTTGCTACGCCCTGTTGGGTAGCCGTCTTTTTATAACTTTCTAGCATGTCCTGGGCGGCACGCACTTGCAGGTCTAGCTGCTCTTGCTGCACCTTGTAGGTTTGGCTGATCAAATGCGGAGACAGACCAAACTCACCCGGCATGAGCATCGGCCCTAACAACACCTCGGGCATCAGGCAATGAAGCAACATCAAGCTAGATTTTTGGATTTTGGCCAAATCGAGCGCCTGGGCAAACACGGCCTGCCCCAGAGGAGATTGATCGATGGCGACGAGAATTTTGGAATAGGTCATAATCGGTATCCCCATAAATGCAGCGGCAAGGGATGGAGCAGCCTTCAGGCATCGGCAAAGACTAATCTCAAAGCAGCCTTTAGACGAGCCATCTAGGGCTGAGCAATTAGCCCTTAAGGATATGTTGAGCCTGTTGCAGGCTATGCGCTCCTACCTATTTAAAGGCTACCGCAGAAGCAGGCGATCGCCCCCATTTTGCAACAGGAGTTAATTTGAAGGGGTTTGCTGGCCTCACGCTAGCGATCTCGAAATAGCGATCGCCAAGCCTACATCAGCAGCTTTTCTAAGGCATCAATATCGGGAATACAAAGAATATCGCGATCGCGCACAATCAGCCCCTTGCGCTCCAGTTTGCTGAGAACACGAGTCACGGTTTCTCTAGCTAGACCGCTCAAACTACTCAACTCGCGATGGGGCAAATTCGGAATTTCGATCCCCTGCTCACTGACTTTGCCGCGCCCATCCGCCAAAAACAAAATAATATCAGTCACGCGAGACACGCTGTCCGACTCCCGTAGCCGCAATCGACGGTTGACCTGCCGCAGCCGTCGCGCCATTAGCTGCGCCAACCGGATCCCTGCCTGTGGCTCTGATTGCAGCAGCTGCACAAAATCTTGAGCGGGCATATTCCCAATCACCGTGGCCATCAGGGTCATCACATCAGTAGAGCGGGGAACTTCATCTAGCGGAGCCATCTCGCCAAACAGCTCTCCCTTACCCAAAATATTGAGCGTGACTTCCTTGCCGTCCAGATTGTAGGTTCGAATCTTGACCCAGCCTTCCAGAATGAAGTAAACCGAGCTACCCCAATCGTTCTCTAGCAGCAGCACCTGATTAGGCGGATGACTACGAGTTACAACGTGAGCCGTTGCCTTTTCTACAGCCGCCTCTGGTAAATCTTGAAAAAAGGGTGCCGAGCGAATCAGGGAATGATCACGAGATTCGCGGGGACTAAAGCGATCTTGCATGGAGCCTTCGCAATCAACTGCTCAATGTGAGGAGACTGCATCTAGCCGAGTTAGGAGCAGCAGATAGTATTTCAATAGATCTCTCGCATTTATCAAATTATCTTAAATCATATTTGACATCCTCCCACGCCAGAAGCGCACTGGATCTCCAAACCTCACAATGCGAGGCGGCTTGTGAGGTGGCTTAAATCATAGTCGCTAGCCATAAAAGAAAGAAAACTTAATTAACTTTGCAGGAACTTAATACATGCAGACTGTGTCCATTGTTGTGAAATCATTTAAGCCTCAAGCCCTCTGCGGCGAAGCAACCATCAACTGCTCCATCTGCCGCTCATACTCATAAAGACGCCATGCATGGCGTCTTTACAGAAAGTTACATTACTTAATCCGAGCAGGATTGAGTTAAACTCGGCCTGAGAAGGCTTTTCCTGAACACAGTCAATCCCTATCCTTGATGGCGATGAGGTTCCTCTGGTTGATAATGCTTCGATAAGCACCGCTCCAAATAGCGAACGCTGTGCAAGTGCCGAAATTTTTCAGGATTAAAAATAGCAGGCTGTTGACGGTCAAACACCCGCTGGTTGAGATAGTGCCAAAACAGAGAAGCGAGCAGCCAACGAGGTTTTGAATTCATAGGTAACAGAGCGTTAAAAAAGTTGGGTAACGATAGTAGCCAGACCACTCAAACAGCAGTTCTGACCAGCGCTGATCCCTAGAGCACAACCTAAGCTGATGATTAGGCATCCTCTGATGCACAGGGTATTGTCTCAATGAATGGCGCTGCCACTGCTTTCACATGTAGAACCTCAGCAAGAGCGTGGCTTAGCGGTTCTAGATTAAGCGTGCCCAGATGGAATACTGATCTCCCATCTCAAAGAGGATCTTCAGGTGAGTTAATCGGGGGTTACCCCTAGCTCCTTGCGGGAGGCTAAAGGTAGGTATAAAAAATCAGGGCATTTAAGGAAAATGCACCGAGTTCTTATATGGCTGTTGAATGCCGCCCGTTGTGTACAACCAGGTGCCGTAGCAGTTGAACGTTGCTAATCACAGCCTCATACCCTACTTAACAATCTCTAAACTCCAGAATCAGGAGAATTAAGCGGTTCCTCAGGGTTCGAGTGATTTAGCTGTGCGTTATTGGGCAGCGATTTTGCCCCTAGATGGAATGCCCAAACCCAAAAGTAGAGTGGATAGAGAGTATCCACTCCACTTTTGACCTGTATTTTTTGGCCTTAATCCGTCATCAGTGCAGCCTTAAGTAGTGCAGCCACACCTGCCGGTCATGTCGATAGACATCTGCTTGCTTAGACGTGCGCCTAGGCGTCGCTGTGCAACGTTTTGCCATTGCTGTGGGCCGCCTTTTCGTTAGGATGGCTATGTCCGTTGCGCTGGGAGTTGCGGGGTTGAATGACACCATAGCCGCCGTGGTTGCGTTCGTAAATGACGTTGATTTCTCCTGTTTCGGCATTGCAAAACATGTAGAAGTCGTGACCCACCATTTCTAGGTGTTCTTGGGCTTCGTGAATGCTCATGGGCGGCATCGCGAAGTATTTGGTGCGAACAACTTCGGTGGGCAGGGCAGGGGTGCGATCGCCAATCAAATCACTGACGACGGGTTCAATCGCAACCGCTTCGGCTGTCTTCACCGAAACATGAGATCTCCGTTTTTCCTTGTACTTGCGGAGCTGTCGGCTGATCTTGTCGGCCACTAAATCAATGCTGGCGTAGAGACTTTCGCTGCTTTCTTCGGCACGTACCACAGAACCATTGGTATAAATAGTGACTTCGGCAGTTTGGCTAGAGGCCATGCGCGGGTTGCGGGCAACGGAAAGATGAACATCAACTTCAGTGGTCAAAGCCTGAAAGTGATTGACGGCTTTTTCGACCTTTAGCCGAACGTATTCATGGAGTGAATCGGTAATCTCAATGTTTTTGCCCTGGATGACAAGCTTCATAAAGCTCCTCTCCTAGTTAAGGTTGAGTATAGTCTTACCCTAGCACCTTGTATTGTGGACGACTAAGTCGTTAAAAATGCTTTGCATCATGTGACAATTCTTGATTTGACTGGTAACGATTGAAGCCAAATTGATCGACGGTTAATGCAGTTAGATTTTAGTTAAATTTTAGATTTCAGTTAAATTAATGGTGCTATCTAATCGTTCATGTTTGCTCTATCAGCCTGGACTGGTTCCGTACAGTGCCGCTTGGGAGTGGCAGCGATCGCTTCTCAAAAGTCGGATCCAGCAGCCCGACCAAGCCGATGCGCTGATTTTGTTGGAGCATCCGCCTGTCTATACGTTGGGGCAGGGTGCCAGTTTAGAATTTCTAAAGATAGCACCTGACCAGCTTGGTGCAGAGATCTATCGAATTGAGCGCGGGGGCGAAGTCACTTACCACTGTCCGGGTCAACTAGTGGGCTACCCGATCTTGAATTTGCGCAAATACCAGCCAGATTTGCACTGGTATTTGCGCCAGTTGGAAGAGGTGTTGATTCAGGCGATCGCCCCTTTGGGGTTGAAGGGCGATCGCATTCCCGGCATGACGGGCGTTTGGGTAGACGGATATAAAGTGGGGGCGATTGGCATTAAAGTCAGCCGCTGGATTACGATGCACGGCTTTTCTTTGAATGTATGCCCTGACCTGCAAGGGTTTCAGGCGATTGTGCCCTGCGGCATTGCCGATCGACCTGTTGGCAGCTTGGCACAGCTTTTGCCCGACGCCGCCGATATTACCGTAACGACACTGAGTCAGCAGGTGGCTGCCGCGTTTGCTGCCGTGTTTGAGGTCGATTTGCAGGCTGGTGAGCCAGAATTACTAGGGATTAGTTTACGCTATGCCTCTACCTAAAAGCGTTCTGTCTTAAGTAAACATAACAATACTCCGGACAGTTTTTGTGAAAGAGCTGGAAACCCGCGTTGTATCATTACCACTTGCCCTCACCCTTTTCATGTATGCCGAAGGCTTAAAGCCCTCTGCCAAGCGAGGAGAGGGACTTCAATCCGGCTCCCCTTCTTCTCCCTTTTTGGGAGAAGGGGAGAAGGGGATGAGGGCAAGCCTGCTCAAAAGTGTCCGAACTATTGATCTAAATAGTTTGGCGATCATCCTCAGGATTTAAGCACTTTATAGGTGGCTAACTGTCCGCTAATCTAGTTACGCTAGATGAAGAAGGTCAGCGTCAGGCTTGCGTCTGATCGTGTACTCTTTTAGTCAAGCCGTTTTGTACGCCTTTCATAAGGGCTGGCACCTGTGACGGGAGTGAAGGAAGTCCCAAAATGCTTGTTTGTCCTCAGTGTCAGTTTGAGAATCCCGATAGCAACAAGTTTTGTCAGCAATGTGGTACATCGCTGAGCGGAGTGACTTGTCCGGCTTGTGGTGCCGAAGTTGCCTTTGATCTGGAGCATTGCCCTGAGTGCAGGGCAACGGTAGGCATGGTTTGGCGAGCGGTGCTGATTCCTATGGCTCAGGCATCGGCAGGGGAAGGAGAGAGTGTGGCAAGGCCCTTGGGGGATGAGGCGATCGCCGAGACGCCAGCCGCCACCAAATATTTGGGGACGGAAGGGCGCTATTGGCTATTGGAGCCGTTACCAGAGCTGGCGGCGTTCCCAATCGAGGCCGATGTGCGGGTGCTAGATTGCCAGCCCCTGCGGCTTTCTCCACTAGAGATGCTCTACAGTCAGGGCTTAGACGTGCCCGATATCAGCAAGGCGCAGTTGGGCGAACGGGTGGTTGAGCAAACCGCAGAAAAATTGTCCATTCCGGCGATCGCCCGCACCTACCTAGAGTTGCAGTCTCAACTGTATCCCTCACTGCCGCATATGCATGACGCCTGGGAGCAAAACGGCCAAGCGGTTGTGTTATTGGAAGATCGCTCTGACTTTTTACCATTAGCAGATTTATGGAAAGAAGTAGACGTCGAACCATTTCAGATTCTGCATTTATTGCACCAAATGACCGAGTTGTGGGAGGTGTTACAGCCCCATGGCTATGCTCAGAGTCTACTGGTGCTAGCCAATTTAAAAATTGACGAAGACCAGCTTTTATACTTGCAGCGGCTGTATGCAGACACCGCCGAGCCCCCTCCTCATCTGACCGATTTAGGTGGAATATGGGAAACGCTATTTCAACACCAGCCTGAGCGGGCAGTGCTGGCTACCCTGGTTCAAATGTGTAGTGACCTAAAAACCGGGGCGATCGCCACCGTAGACGAGTTAGAAGCCCGGCTGAGCACAATTGCAAATGCCCTGCAATCTCACCCTAGTCCTACAGCGATCGAACCCGACTGGTTGCCAACTGTGAGTACATCCTCAGACATTACCGAACCCTTAACAGACAGTTCTCTGTTCCCTTCATTCAGAGCAGATCTGAGCCTTACGGCTGGCGCTAACCGACCAGAAGTGGGTGATTTAGATGATGAGATCGCGGGGGAGAATGATGACACTCCTACTGTGGTACTGCCCATGAAACTGATTAGCATTGAAGATGCGGGGCGCAGTGACATTGGGCGGCAGCGCGATCACAACGAAGATTACTTCAGCATTCAAACCGATGTAAAACGGTTGGAGAGCCTCTCTGCCAAAACCCTCCAGGTGCGCGGACTGTATGTGTTGTGTGATGGCATGGGCGGACATGCAGGCGGGGAAGTTGCCAGTGAACTAGCAACTGATACCCTGCGGAAGTTTTTTCAGGCCAATTGGACGACTCAATTGCCGTCAGAGGAGACGATTCGAAAAGGGATTACGCTGGCCAATAAAGAAATTTATGACCTGAATCAGCAAAGCGATAGTTCAGGTAGCGGGCGGATGGGAACTACTGTGGTGGTACTGCTCTTGCAAGATACCCATGTGGCGATCGCCCATGTCGGCGATAGTCGTCTATATCGCTATAGCCGACGTCGAGGGCTAGAACAAATCACCACTGACCATGAAGTGGGACAGCGTGAAATGCAGCGAGGAGTAGAAGAAGTCCTGGCCTATGCGCGCCCCGACGCCTACCAACTAACCCAAGCACTAGGCCCGCGCGATGAACAGTTCGTCAATCCAGATGTGCAGGGGTTAGAGCTAAACGAAGATATGCTGTTGCTGCTGTGCTCCGACGGCTTGACCGATAACAATCTGTTAGAAACATATGCTCAAACGCACCTAGAGCCACTGATGAGCTTTCAAACAACGCTTGAATATGGTGTGAATCAGCTGATTGATTTGGCAAATCAGCATAATGGTCACGACAATATTACGATTATTGCCTTGCGAATACGGGTGCGCCCGAATCTAGAAGCGATGAAACCCTAGAGAAGGTTTGCCTGAGGGAGATTTGCCTGTCTAGCGCTGCGGGCGGGTTGCTAAGCGATCGCCAGACGGTGAACCAACCAAATGATTAAAATATGTAGCGGGTAAAATAGGTAAAACCAGCGGCCTTTGGAACCCCGCTGCTGGTTCGCCAAAGGAAAGGCGATCGCGGCGATTCCAGCTAGCGCCTGCCACCGATCGGGCCACCACAGCACCGTGACGCCACTCCATGCGATCCATGCTGCCCACCAGAGGACTGTGGGTTTGTAGTGACCCACCAGCGCGATCATCGCAATGCCGTAGCCGCCATAGTTAAACTGGCCAAATTCGGCTAAGCCCGCCCCGCCGAACCAAATGAGTACCTGAAGTGCAGGCCGTAACCGGGCTAAGCGTAGACAGCCTAGCCCGGTGAGAAGAGTAAACAGTACATTCAAATCCTGAGCATCAAAGGCCAATTGATAAATCGGCTGGGAGGCGATCGCCAACCCCAACAGGCGCAGCGCATAGCGCTGAAAATTGCGCGTATGCTGCTCGCCTTGCACCAGTAGCCAAACAAACAGCGGGAAGCTAAGCCGGCCAATTAAATAAAGTGGCGTTAGTCCCTGAAAAAATATATACCCGACATGATCTATCACCATGAAGATGGCGGCTAGAAGTTTGATGTGGTAATTAGTAAGCAATAGCCGTTATTAGATCGGTGCTAAATCACAGAGCGAGTAATCAACCGGGATTACCCTTTAAATTTAGGCAAACGATCAGCTTGATGGCTACTGTAGAGATGATTTAAGGCGATCGCCCCCCAAGAGACGTTATGAGCAAACAACTTTCTGATCAAGCCACTAAAGTCTGGGGACTCTTAACCAATCCCACGACCACGACCACCTACACGCAGGCTCTGGATGTAACCTGGATAATTATTCGAGAAACGGGCAACCTCCTGTGGCTGACGTTTTGCTTGGGCTTAGTCGGGTTTGACTGGTTCTGGACCCAATCGATTGGAGCTGGAAAAACTGTCCGGGGCTGGGTGAATGATATGGACAAGCCTAGCAGCGATAAAGTCACCGCCGAAGCGGGTAAGGTCATTGCCTCCGCCAGCAAAAATAGCGTGTCTTATGTGCTATCGACGGCGCGCAAGCAGTTGGGTTTGCCGGAGAAGGAAATTCCAGCTCCCCTCGAAAAGCCTGTGGCGATCGCGCCTGTGCCTGTTCTACCTACACCTGTTGTGGAACCTAAACCGACGCCTGTTACTGTAGCAACGCCTGCTGTAGAAGACACAGAACCCGCTGTTGTCGTAGACGCCGCATCACCTTCAGAGTCTATGCTTTAGGCGGTGCTCAAACCCGATGACTGATCGCATTAGTACAACAAGGCGGAAGTTTGGCAACCGTGGAGCAGGCATCTTGCCTGCTTGCAGTCGAGACGACTGCCCCACAGAATAGTGGCTAGATTTACGCCGCAGCCTACTAGGCAATTGAGCCTGACAGCATCAGTTATTGCG
>JAYUYI010000480.1:0-3832 GCA_043752545.1 Thermoleptolyngbya sp. | reverse complement strand
GCGTGTAGGCATCGGGCAAAATGTGCGCCGTCCACTTAGTGGCAAAGGCATAGAGCACCACCGCCACAATGGGCAAAAATAAATAGACCAACAGCGTTGCCAGCAATAGCCAGCGCCCGATCCGGCCAATCTGCCGTCCAGCTAAAACCCCAGCTAAAACCATTGAGCCGTCCTCCCCAGCATCCAGCGGTAGGTCAACAGCGATAGAGCAGCGATCGCCAGCAGCACGATCGCTAGCACCGCCGCATTCCCCTGACCCGAAATATTTGCCTGCAAAATATCGCTAATTTGCAGCGTAATCAGCGTCACCTTGCGGGTTGCCCCATTGCCCGCCAAAGCAAAGGGAATCCCGTACAGCCCAATCGACCAGGTAAATACCAGCAGCCAGCCTGCACCCAAAAACGGGGTCAGAATTGGCAACCCAATCGATCGCCAAAACCGCCACTGGGTCGCCCCGCAGGTTTGTGCCGCTTCTAACCAGTCGTGGCGCAAAATGCCCATGCCCGAAATCGTCAGCAGAATGAACAGCGGAATATTGGTGTAGTCGTAGGCCAAGACCAGCCCCCAAAACGAGCCAGGGGACGGAGGAGAAAACGGAATCCCCAATTCTTTAAAGGCCAGGGTCAACATGCCAAATGTACCCAAAATGGCGACAAAGCCAAACGCTAGCCCAATGCCGCTAAAGTTGGTCGCCATATTCAGCAGCGCTAGCCAAAACGAACGCTGCACGGGCATCATCCGCGAAATAAACCAGGCGATCGGCCCCCCGATCGCCAGAGAACTGGTGGCAGATACCGCTCCCAGCATCAAACTGGTGACAATAGCTCGGCGATCGCTGCGGCTAGCCAACACCTCAGCCCAATTGGCGACGGTAAACCCGCCGTCTTGGGACAAGAAACTTTGAATCAGCAGTGCCACCACCGGAGCAACCAACAAGCCATAGGCCACCATCAAAATAGGAAGCGCTGGGAGCCAGTCTGCCAGCCACCGGGTCACTTTCTGTTGCAGTGACCGGGGCTGCAAGTGATCCGATGGCAGGACAGCAGACTCGATTAAGACTTTGCTGTCCATGCCCTCAACCTCCTAGCACGTCGTCTTTCCAGGCTTTGCCAATGGCTTCTGGGTCAACCTTAGTCCAGTCTTTGACTTGCTTCACCTGAGCATAGTTTTTCTCAGGTAGCCAGTTGGCTTTGGCGGCATCGGGCAGCTTCAGGTCGCCCATCACATAGCGAATTGGCCGTGCGCCAAATTTAGCAAACGTCTCTTGGGCTTCATCACTCAGCACGTATTCCATGAACAATTTGGCCACATCCATCTTGGTGGCGTGGTACTTGTTCAGCATCAAGGCAGACGGGGCGTAAATCGACACACCGGGAATAATCACCTCGGCATTAATTCCCTTCTCTTTAACCTTAGCGGCGGCAGCATTGCAGTTGTAGTCGTACTTAATTTGGATTGGCACTTCGCCCTTCTCCAGGGTTTGCGCATTGCCTTCAGCCGTAGCAAACTGCGGCACAATTTTCTTGGCGAGTTCGATTCCAGGAGCCAGATTGGTTTCATCCCCACCGCTGGCATATACCCACGACAAAAACGACGTGGCGGCAGTACCGCTGCTGCTAGGATCAATCGCGCCCACCTTGCCTGCATATTCTGGCTTAGCCAGGTCAGCCCAAGTTTGGGGCACGTTCTTGATCACATCGGTGTTGACCACAAAGGCAGGCACTCCCACAAAAGTAGCAATCCAGCCACCCGTGCTGGCTTTAAATCCAGCGGGCAAAACCGATGCGTTGGGTGGCAGGTAGAGGGGCACCACACCCTTTTGCTCAGCCAGTGGCCCGTAAAGCATGCCAATGTCTGCCATCAGGGCTTTGGGGTTGTTCTTCTCAACGTCGAATTTGGTAATTTCTTCCAGCGACGACATGTCGGTGTCTTGATGCTGGAAGGTAAAGCCATACTTCTCAGCAAACTTTTTTCGGACTTCACCATAGTTGGCCCAGTCATCGGGCATCCCGTAGGTGACAAATTCTTTGACTTGTTCCTTGGCCAATTCTGGATTGGGCGCTTTTGACCAAGCGTCTAAGCTGGCAGCACCGCCAGCCGCAGGCGATTCAGAGGCGGCTGGCTTGGACGAATTAGATGAACAGGCGTTGAGTTGAGACAGCAAAATGCTGCTCCCAAAAACCGCCGAGTATTTGAGAAAGTGCCGACGTCTAAGCGAAGAATAGTTCATAACAGGAAGTCACGCAGACTTGAATGGTTAAATTTGGATGTTTGAATAGCAGCAGAGCTAACATAAACGGAGCAATAGAGCAGAGGTGCGATCGCACATCCACCATCCATTAGAAAAAGCGTTAGAAGTCTATAGACCCCCTTCATTCCTCATCAGTTAATGAGGTCTAAAATCAAAATGATAAAGGGCAGGCATTATGGCGTGATTAAGACTAGAGCCTTATTCTCTTAAGGCTAGAATAAGGCTCTACTTTTCTTAGTTTGAATCCGAACGGTGATTCACTTTTTATCTAGGGTGACTTTGGGGATCGAAGGCATCCTGCAATCAGTCGCCTATGTAATTAATGCTGAGCACGGTCAGAAAAATAACTAGCCCCGGAAAAATTGCCATGTGGGGAGCTGTTTCAATGCGGTTATAGGCGTCAAACAGCATCCGCCCCCAGGTAGGGACGTCGGGCGGAAAGCCTAATCCCAGAAAGCTCAAGGTTGATTCGGTAATAATGGCATTGGCGATCGCCAACGTTGCGGCCACAATCACTGGGCTGAGGACGTTGGGTAAAATGTGACTCCAGATCAGGCGACGTGGCCTAGCCCCCAGCGCTCGGGCAGCCGTGACAAAATCTCGTTCTCGCAGGCTCAAAAATCCAGCCCGCACCAGCCGCGCCACGCATCGCGAAACAGGTACACCAGCAGCAGCGGCAGCTGGGGCAGCGACAGAAACAAGTCCGTTAGCCGCATTAACCCAGCATCAATTAGCCCGCCATAGAACCCGGCGATCGCTCCCACCAGCACGCCTAGGGCGATCGCCACCAGCATAGCCGCGATTCCAACAGTCAGTGAAATCCGCCCACCCGCTAACACCCGCGCTAGCTGGTCTTGCCCCAAATCATTGGTACCAAACGGATGTGTCCAACTGGGAGGTGCCGCAGCCTGGGCAAAGTCGATTTCGGTAATGGAGACCGGGTACACCCACGGCCCAACCAGCACACTCAGCCCCATCAGGCTCAGCACCACTAGCCCCAGTAGCGCTGTGCGATTGCGCCGAAACCGTCGCCAGATCCCCCGTTGCCCCAGTTGAGGCTCGGAGATAGCAGGTTCCATCGGATTGAATGGAGGCTGTTCTGGCTGAATTTTATCCATTAAAGATGGCAGATCAAGGTGGCAGATCAAGGTGGCATGATAACGTTTCAGGAGGCGCTGCATGATCCCACATTTTCCTGTAAACTTTTCTTAAGAAGTTAAATTTTAATAAAGATGGCAACTCAATCCGGATTTGGTAAAAGTCAGCCTAAACCTAAAGTTTCCAAGCGATCGCAGGAACGTGCTGAAGCCTCTACACAGTACGACAAGATGAAGGCTGACGGCATCCCAGAGTATGAAGTATACATTCGGATTAGAGATAAGAAGGGCTGGTACCCGGTGGGGGCGATCGCCGTCAAGCGCTCCAACCAGATTAATCGCGCTATTTATGACAGCCAAGCGCAATTGCTCCAGGGCGCATTTCGCCTCTTTCCTACCCTGCGCAAACACCAGACCCAGTTGGAATACGGCTATCGGCTGAAAGAGTATAAAGACGAACCGATTCAGTTGGCCGAACCGCCTA
>JAYUYI010000479.1:0-9269 GCA_043752545.1 Thermoleptolyngbya sp. | reverse complement strand
GGATGCATCCTGACAGCGCCGCCGCTCGGGAGATCGCCATGGATTCATCCAAAGCAGGGACGCCAATTATGAGGATAGGTCATCTTGTCTGGTCATCGTCCTAATCATCGTCTAGATTAAGCAGCTGCTCGTCGATTGTTTGGAGCTGTTCGCGGGCGATCGCTTCCGAAATCAACCGTTTTCGCACCGCTTCATTCAACGCCCCTTTTTCGGCTAGCAGCAGCCGCCGCCGGATCGCGTCCAGCTTGGGGCGATCGCCTTCCTCCACTGCCGCCGGATCGTCGCGCTGGTTGTAGCGATCGCGCAGGGCTTTTTCAGAACGGGCTACCTGCACCTGGTAGCGCGATCGCATCTCTTCATAGACCGCCTTGGGCAACACGCCCGTTTTGAGCAGCTGTTCCAGTTCATCCTGCGCCGCCTTGGCCGAAATCAGCTGTGCCTGTAGCTCTTCTACCTCGCGGCGGGCGGGTGACATCGGCACCAGGTTTAGCTGCTTTACCAGCCAGGGCAGACTCACCCCTTGCCCCACCAACGACATCAACACCACCCCATAGACCAGCGCAATTAGATCTGCCCGTCCAGGTAAGCTGGCTGGCAAACTCAGCACCAGCGCCATCGATAGCGAGCCTTTAATGTTGCCTAAAAACAACACATGTTGCCAGGGCAATGGGATCGGGCGATCGAACCGCTGCACCACTGCCAGCAATGGATAAACCGTCAACAATCGCCCCACCTGATAGGCCAAAACGGCCAGCAGCACCGCTGGGAGATTGCGCCACAGCGTTGCCAAGTCAAGCTCTAACCCAATCAATAAAAAGATAAACGTGTTGACCCCAAACCCGGCATATTCCCAAAAGCTGTAGAGCGTAATCCGGCTGGAGGCCGAAAACTGGCGAGCTAAACCCGCATTCCCCACCATCAAACCCGCCACCACCACCGCGACTACGCCCGACACATGCATCAGTTCTGCACCCTGAAACGCTCCTAACGCCAGCGCTACGGTCAATAAAATGCCGCTGAGCGGATCATCTGAGCGGGCAAATAACCCGGTGCTGAGATAGCCCAAGGCGGTACCCAGCAGCGCCCCACCCACAATCACGATCAAGAACCGCTGAATCCCATCTGCCAGCGTCACAGAACCCGTACTATATGCCTGTAAAATCAACCCATATAGCACCAGAGCCATGCCATCGTTGAACAGGCTTTCACCTTCCACAATGGTCGAGAGGCGAGCTGGCACAGATACTTCCTTAAACACCGCAATCACCGACACCGTATCGGTAATCGCCAAAATCACCCCCGCCAGCAGGGCTGGAATCCAGTCCAACCCCAGCACCACCGTCAGCACCGTAGCAGTAATGCTAGAAGCAATCAGGACGCCAGGGCCAGCTAGCAAAAACACGGGCTTGAGCGTGCTGCGCAAGCGACTGACATCGGTATTGATGGCGGCCTCAAACAACAAAATCGGCAAGAACAGGTTGATGATTAAGGATGACTCCAGCCCGATCCGATCAGGCAGAAATTCGGCGATCGCCAATCCGGCCACCACTAGCCCGGTCACATAGGGAATCCGCAGCCGCCGAGACAGCAGCGCTACCACCGTTGCGACCAACAGCAAAATAATCAGCACCGGAATAATTTCGGGTACATGACTGCTATTCAACTGATTGGGGGCACTAGACGCTAGCCAATTGGAATCATTCATCGCCTCACTTTTGCATAATTTGGTGCATAATTTGGCATAAATTGATTGTGCCCAACCCTTTTTTAAACGTGAACCTAAACGCTATTGGCCGAATAGCTGATCTGCCCGCTGTCGAATGGCGTTGAGATTCAAGGCTAAATCTTGCTTCAGCCGACTTTCAATGATCCCAATTGGCACGATTCGGCTAGGCAGTAGTGTTAGTGAGTAGCACAGGTTAGTTCCCAGCATTCCTGCATTTCCTTGACGAGAGCCTTGCGTTGGATGCAGCTGCCAGTGCCCGTAAAATTCTTTGAAATCGCCTTCTACCATTTGAAAGCCAATCTCATGGGGGAAATTTTCCACCATATCTAATACAACGCGCGCACAGAATTTCAGCTGTAGCTTCCAGAGCGACTGCACCCCTATTTGCTCAATCCGGATACCGCCCTGAGGATGTTCGATGCGGCAGCTTTTAGAGAGGTTGGGAATGAAATCGGCTAGGTGCTCGTAATCAGTCAAAATTTGCCAAATTTTTTCGGTCGAATAAGGCAGGCCGGCACAGGCAGAGACGCGGCGGCGGCGACCTTCGACCTGCTCGGTTTGCACCTCTACCTCTGACGATAAAGCCAGGTTAACAGCACTGTCACCGGCTATGTCCAATAGAGGCGAGGCAAGAGGAAGATTTTCCAAAATCGATCGATCTAGATCAGAACTCATAACCGCTACTTTATCCACAGAGTAAATTTGGAGCCTGGGGCAACGTTAGAGTGAAGCAGGTTTCCCAAGACCCGTCGGGGCGTGGGGTACTCGTGGCGGCGATCGCCCCACTTAAATGGGCGGCCAGTCCCTTCACTAGAGCTAGCCCCAAGCCAATGCCGGGAATTGCCTTTTGGGTGGCCTGGTGTCCTCGCCGAAACTTCTCAAAAATAACGGGCAACTCTTCGGGGGTAATACCTACTCCAACGTTGCATAGTTGGATCATCACTTGTGGGGTAGCTTGCTCCGTACAGAATAGAACGTTGAGGTCAATTTTACTGCCCGAGTCACTATATTTTCTAGCATTGGTCAATAACTCCGTCAAGATACGATGGAGGCTATCTGGCTCAGTGCGAACCATTAAAGGGCGATCAAGGAGGTGCAATTCTAAGGTTAACTGCTGTGCTGCCATGGGTTCAATCCACGCCTGTTGGATATCACGGATAAAGTAGTGCAGGTCAATTTGCTGCGCCTGAATCCCAACGGAGTTAAATTCTAGCTTTTGCAGCGCTAGCAAATCATTAATCAGCTGAGTTTCTTGAGTGCACTGAGTGTCTAAAATGTGCAGGTAGCGATCCTGCTGCTCTGGCGTCAGGTTGGCTTCACGCAGCATCCGAATTGCCAGCTTCATGCTAGTTAACGGCGTCAGTAGTTCGTGGCTGACCGTACTGAGAAACTCTTCCATAATCTGGTTGAGCCGTCGCAATTGATCGATTTGTTGGCGACTTTTTTCGTAGAGTTTTGCCTGAACGTCGAGGCTGTGAAGTAGCTGAACAGTGCGCTCCTCTACCAACAGGTGAACCTGGCGCAGAGTTTGCGTTTGAATGATGGCGGTGCTGACTTGGGCTGCAAGCAGCTTCACGAACGCCAGTTCTTCGGATTGCCAAAATCGGTGCTGCCGCTGCTGGAAGACCAGACAGCCTAAGATGGTGCCTTGACGTTCCAAGGGCACCAACAGCAACGTTGGCATTGCTGCTAAATTGAAAATGGGGGCTACGGTAGAGCTGGTATCTATCAGCGCTTCTTGATGGGGCACCGGAATAGCGACGGCTTGATCGACATTGGCAAACAGTTGCCGACAGATGTCGCAGTTTGCAATTTGGAATGACTGCTTCAGCCAGTAGTTCACCGATACATTAGCTGGGGTCTCAAGGGGGTTGCTTGGGGCTGACGTGGGCTGATCACGACTCAGTGGCTCAGCGCTCAGAGGGAAGATGGACGTCACCGTGGCACGGGTTTTGGCCATGCGATCGCCTGGGCGGCCTTTGAGTGGAGGATCGCCATACTTAAATAGCAACACCATTCCCTGGTTCACCTGTAGGGCAGAAACACCGCCCTCAACCGCTAGTTGAAAAATTTGTTCTAGTTGACAGTCCTGACGCACCGCGCTCGTCAGCTGATCTAATACAGCTTGGTATCGCGCTTGCTGCTGTACCTGCTGCGCTAGCTGCACCTGAGCAACAGCGATCGCCACCTGATCGACAAACCGTTTGATCAACTGAATATCATGCTCACTCCACGGCAGGGGCTGCGATCGCGTTAAGAGCAGGATGCCATTGTGACGGCCTTGAAACTGAATTTTGGCAGTCAAAACAGCCCTAGCCTGAGGCAGTTCTAGTTGAAAGGCTTGCAGTGCTGAGGCAGTGGATGTGGCTGCTGGGAATCCCGTTTGCGGCACTGTTAGAGGCTGGGCGCTGGATTGTTGCGGTGAGTCGATGTCGGCAACCTGTGCTCCAGGTATAGCCCGGAGATCGGCGATCGCCACCAGGTCGGTCTCAGCCAACTGCGCGTGAATGGCAGGGATTGCCAGCAGCTTGAACCACGGACTCAGTGCTGGAGAGCAGGACGGCGCGCGCGGCGGACAACACTCTAACGACTGAACCAGCAGCTGTTCTCGATTCAGCAGCCCTAACACGCAAGAGTCTACCTCCAACACACCGCTCAGTCGCTCAATCAAACTTACCAGCGCCTGTTCAGGTGTTTTACTCTTGACAATAATTTGTGGCAAATCGCGCTCAAACTGCTGAACCAGTAAGCCGTGCTGGGATTTAGCCAACGTAGCTATGGGGGACGCGGGGGGTTGGAATGGGGGGGAATGGTTTGCCATCGTCTCTACAACCCACTTCTCAAGAATTAAACTCTACGGTATATGAGACGTGACGATATAGCCTTTTCACCTTGGTGCATTACAGGCAAGGGGCTTAAGCCCCTTGTTCTAGAGCCTGTGATGTACTTCATTCATCTAAAACCTGCTATGGTCTCGCTGATTGACAGGAATGATTCAGGCTGGAACGCTTTGCCTTTGTTGGTTTGAGACTACCTGCTAGTATATTCAAACGAGCCATGCAGATAGATCTTTTGAACTAGAGACGCTAGCAATCACGATTGGTAGTAATCTTGAGCGTAGTTTAGATACAAGGGCTTAACTTGTTCCAGATTACACGTTCCAAAGTGGACTAGAATCAGTGATTTCCCTACGCTTCAACTATATTTTTCTATGGGAAGCGATAGATTTACCTATAACGACACGTAACTTGCAGGTCAAATCGCAATTTTGGTAAAGCTGCCTAATGCGTTAACGCAGCTATGACTATTTCTAATCAAGCTGCTTTTAATCAAGCTGCAATTGACGCAGTGCCGCCTAAGTAAGTAATTGATTCTCTTACCCTATTCTGGAACTCATGACTGTAGCACTTCCTTGTTTATCTTCATTACAGGCCATTGGCACCGTCAAAGGGCCAGGTGAAAATGCGAATCAATATGTATTTATTACCGCTAACAATCGCCACGTTAAGGTAGGCGAATTTGTTTACTATGATGCGCCTACGGACGATGTGGCGTCGGGGATGCTCCAGATTTTAGGCAAAATTTCGGCACGGTGCTTGATTGATCATTTGCCCGATCGGATGTTTGCCGACACAGAGATTAGCCCAGAGGCGATCGCGGCCATCGTCGGATTTTCGCACCCCAATCCCGAAATCTACGAAGTGACTGTAGATGTAATCGGTTACTTCGACCCTAGACTGGGCTTCCTTAACCCCCGCAAGACACCTGATCCGGGCTATAAGGTCTATTTAGCCAGCAATGAATGCTTGCGCCAGGTGCTCAACAAAAAACAGCCAGGCGAAATCGGCGCGGCGTATCTGGGTTATCTGCTCCTGCGGGAGCAAAACGCAGTGCCGATTGCGGTGGATGTGAAGGAATTGGTGAGTACCCATATTGCCATTTTGGCGGGTACGGGGTCGGGCAAATCCTATACTGCTGGAGTGCTAGTCGAAGAATTGCTGGCACCCCACAACCGAGCCGCCGTTTTAATTTTTGATCCGCACGGCGAGTATGGCACCCTGGCCGACATGCGAGGCCATCCGAAATTTATGGCTGAAGATGGCTATGCCCCTCAAGTCAAAGTCCTGACCCCAGACGATGTCCGGATCCGAGTGTCTTCGCTCGACTACTACGACATTTTGGCGCTGCTGCCAGAGATGAGCGATCGCCAGCAGTCTATTCTGAATAAAGCATTTATCCTGCTACAGAAGCATCGTCGCGGCGATCATCGCTGGGGCGTGCAGGATTTGATTGCGGCAGTGTATGAAGCAGACCGCAGCCAGGATGATGACGGGAACGAAAAAACGGGTTCATCAGCGCCTGCACTGGAATGGAAGCTAGATCGATTGGAGCGATCGCGCTATTTTCATACCGTTGACCACATGACCCCCAGAGACTTGTTTCAACCTGGCCAAGTCACCGTATTACAAATGAATGAAATTAGCCAGGAAGAGCAGCAGGTCATCTGTGCGGCGGTGTTGCGGCAAGCCAATCAAGCCCGGATGAATACCCAAAAAGGCAATATTACAGACGACGATGAAAATTATCTTCCCTATCCTATTTTTATCTTGGTAGAAGAAGCGCACCGCTTTGCCCCGGCCCATGAACCGTCTCGTTGTAAGACAATTTTGCGAACTATTTTGAGTGAAGGCCGGAAATTTGGGCTGGGAATGGGGCTAATTACTCAGCGACCCGGTAAGCTTGACGCTGATGTGCTGTCGCAGTGTATGAGCCAATTCATTATGCGAATTGTCAACCCCGTAGACCAAGATAGCCTGAAGTATGGCGTAGAAGCCGCTGGGCGAGATTTGCTCAAAGAACTGCCCGCCTTAACCAAAGGGCAAGTGATTATTGCTGGGGCATGTGTCAATACGCCGCTGCTGTGCCAAGTGCGCCAACGGCTGACCAAACACGGCGGCGAAACGTTGGATGCTCCGGCAATGTGGCAGCAGCATTTCCAAGCTCACCAGGTGCATCAACGGCAGATAGAACAAGCTCCCCCGGTTGGTCGCTCTCGACCCAGAACCGTGGGCGGAGTCAGCATTGACTAGCGATATAGCAGACTAAATTACTTTTTTTGAGTCAAATGAGCACGAAACAAGGTAGGGAGGCGATCGCCTTCTAAACTCGAATTTTTAGCCAGTGAGGGAATGACTGTAAATAGAGAAAGCCAGAGAACAAGCGCACCGACTTCAAACATAGGTAGATTTTAAAGAGGTCAGGTAGAACAGGGAACACAATTGTAAGAAAACATACCTAATTGAGGTGTATTTAATTCTTACCATTAATTCTGAGCATCTCATCCATCAAAAAGCAGACTTTCGCCTGCGCCGCATAGCCATAGACCAGAGAAACTGCTGCACTCACTCTAGAGCTAACTATACGGCTTAACGCTC
This sequence comes from Thermoleptolyngbya sp., assembly GCA_043752545.1. Classification (GTDB taxonomy): domain Bacteria; phylum Cyanobacteriota; class Cyanobacteriia; order Elainellales; family Elainellaceae; genus CASBQJ01. Next base: position 2,108 of record JAYUYI010000479.1, on the reverse strand, counting down.
AAAATCGAGTGAGGGGGAGGACACCCCTACCTCAAGGGTTTACCCTCAATTGCGGCCTGCGTTTCACAGGACTGCTTAGCAGGATTAGAGATTGGGGACATCAAACGTATTGCATTGGTTGGGATCGCCCGTCTTAATGCCCTGCGTGAACCAGCGCACCCGTTGAGCAGAACTGCCATGGGTAAATGAGTCAGGCACGACCCGCCCGCTCGCCCGTTTTTGCAGCCGATCGTCTCCAATCGCCGTGGCGGCATTTAGCGCTTCTTCGACGTCTCCCTGCTCCAGAATTTTCTGCGCTTGCTGGGTGCGGTTACCCCAAACTCCAGCAAAACAGTCTGCCTGCAACTCTAAGCGCACAGAAAGTTGATTGGCTTGAGCTTCACCCACTTGCTGCTGCATCTTTTGCACCTGGTCTGAGATACCCAGCAAGTTTTGAACGTGATGTCCAACTTCATGGGCGACCACATAGGCCTGGGCGAAATCTCCGGGTGCCCCAAGCTCACTGTCCATATCTTGGAAAAAGCTAGTGTCGATGTAAACTTTTTGATCTAACGGGCAGTAGAAAGGACCCATGGCCGACTTGGCCACGCCACAGTCTGATTGCACGACTTCAGAAAATAGAACGAGTTTGGGGGGGACGTATGTTGAGCCAGACTCTCTAAAAATTTCACTCCAGGTGTCTTCGGTATAGCCCAAGATGACGGAGACAAATTGGGCGGTCTCGTCATCTGCTGGAGGAGCAGGGGGCACCTGAGACGGATCGGTGTACGGATCTACCCCTGTGACTTGATCCAAAATCATGCTGGGATCACCACCCAAAAGCGTCACGATGATTGCTAGGACAATGGTGCCGATGCCCCCGCCGACAACTGCACCGGAGCGTCCCATGCCGCGTCTATCTTCAACGTTGCTACTCTTGCGACCAAATTGCCAGCGCATATTTAATGCTAGATAAATATATTCATGAATTTACCACAGCATTACAGGGCAGCCGAGATTGCAGCGAGAAGTATTTCTTTAGGCAGATAAGCTGGCGGTATATACTGCTGGCGGGTAGGTGCTGCTTTGCAGGCAGACTAGCTCAAAGGCTTTACCATCCATAGCGATTGAGGGCTGTAGCCCAGCTTGGCGTAGAGGTTGATAGCAGGCTGATTTGATTGGAAAACATGCAGCCCAATCTGGCGATCGCCCCTTTGAACCGCCCACGCTTCAGCCTGACGAATCAGCGCTGCCCCAACTCCTTGGCGTCGGCAGGCCGGAGCAACATAGAGCAAAAAGATATGGGAGTGGCGATCGCCCTCCACCTGATCGATCGCGCTCCCGAGCCACAGGCAGCCGATTGGCTGAGCGATGGCAGCATCCGTTACAGGGATCACGGCTACTGCGGAGAGCGGCGGGCGAGCGACCCACCAAACAGGTGTATCGGCTGAAAAGTATTGTTCAACCGTTTGGGCTAAGTGCGCGAACGAATGCCCAGGCGCAATTTCCTGGTAGGTGCGCTGCATAAATTTGACCAGCAGTGCCCGCTCTAGGCCAGTCCCTTGGCGCAGCCTATAGCCTGCCGGAAGGGTGGCATCGGCAACAGGTCGATCGGCGGTCACAAGGGGGCAATGGGACTCTCGTCGGGCAGCCCATGCACCAGCGCGTCTAGCAGCGAGGGCGCATTGGCGGCTAGAGCATCAGCGGTGGACGGCAGCGAGAGCCGCTGAGCGGCATTAAAACTGACGTCTTCAATCGGTGCAGGAGCCGCCATGTCGTCTGGCAAAAAAATGCGAGCGCTGACCGCTACTAATGCCAGCAAAAACACGAGCACAACCAATAATGGCGCAATATATTGACGAAAAACTGCCATAGGACAATTGAACTAGCCTCTGATCGGAGGACTTAAACATTTATATAGATTCTTTTTCTATCCTACAACTGAAGGCGATCGCCCGACAGGCTCCTAAAGGGGAGGTATCGCACTATAGTCATGAGTAAAAACGGTGGAAATTTTCGGGAGTAGATGATTACAAGAATTATTTATGCCTTTAGAGATGAGAAATTGCTAGAGATTTTGAGCAGATTAGCATGCTGGATATCAATAGGCTGAATTGGAGCGCCCTTTA
>JAYUYI010000478.1:0-3838 GCA_043752545.1 Thermoleptolyngbya sp. | reverse complement strand
TACTCCGGACAGTTTTTGTGAAAGAGCTGGAAACCCGCGTTGTATCGTTACCACTTGCCCTCACCCTTTTCATGTATGCCGAAGGCTTTAAGCCCTCTCCCAAGTGGGGAGAGGGACTTCAATCCGGCTCCCCTTCTCCCTTTTTGGGAGAAGGGGTCGGGGGATGAGGGCAAGCCTGCTCAAAAGTGTCCGAACTATTGCTCTAAGTAGGGGCTAATTTGTTTGCCAACTTCTACATCTAAAGCTTGGCCTTGTTTCTGGCTCAAGGGTAGATTGCCTAAAATACTTTTTACGGCTTCCATCCTAAACTCTCTAGTTGGCTGGAGAGTCAAGGGAGTGAGGAGAGGCGATCGCCACCTCTGCTGCCTCGCTCGCAGCCTGCACTTCCACCACCCCCCGAAACATATTCATGCCGCAGGTAAACTCATACCTGCCCGGTTTGTCAGGTGTAAACTCGATCGCGGTTGTTTGGTTCAGTGGTAGCGCTTGAGCAATCCGGAAATCGGCGAACCGCACTTCTTCCAAACAACTGCTGGGATCTTTGCGATCGAAGTTCAGCCGGACAGGTTGCCCCGCCTGCACCACAATCTGACTCGGTTCATACCCACCATCTACGGTGACTGTAATCTCTTGAACGCCTTCTTGGCTCGTTGCTTTGCGTGACTTGGGTTTGCTGAGCAAAAACCACCATAGTTCCAATCCAATTAACCCCAACCCCCCTGCGGTCACTGCCCCTTTGACCCACAAAGGCTGATCAATTCGACGAAACTGCCCCGTTTGTTCTGCTGTAGAAGGCTGCATGTTCTCATGAACCATTTGAGCAATAGATTGACTGGAGGTCACTCCTAGCAAAATTCCTAGCGTTGCAGTGCTGCTAATGATTGCTGTCTTATTTATCATCTAAATATCTCCTATACCAACGTCCTTGCAATCGCTCCTGAAATGACACCTAGCAGAAACCCAAATCCTGCCAACGTCCCAAAAAATATCGCGTGTTTGAGCATTGTGATGCCTCTCAATTGCATTACTAGCTGAATGTTTTGGGTTGAAAGTTACGCAGACGCAGTGCATTCGTCACCACGGAAACTGAGCTAAAGGCCATTGCTGCCCCTGCAATGATGGGACTAAGCAACCAACCAAAGATGGGATAGAGAACACCAGCGGCGATCGGAATGCCAGCCACGTTGTAGATAAAGGCAAAAAACAAGTTTTGCTGGATATTGCGAATGGTGGCGCGACTAAGTTGAATGGCCGTGACAATGCCTTGCAAATCACCAGAAATGAGCGTGATATCACTAGCGGCGATCGCGACATCAGTTCCAGTTCCGATCGCAATTCCGACATCGGCTTGAGCCAGAGCGGGTGCATCATTGATGCCATCACCCACCATTGCCACAACTTTGTCTTCAGCCTGAATTATTTCGATCGTTGCCACTTTTTGATCAGGGCGAACTTCGGCAAAGATTCGCTCAATGCCCACTTCACGGGCAATCACGTTAGCAGTACGTTGATTGTCGCCGGTGAGCATTACCACTTCTAAGCCCATCTTTTGCAAAGTACGAATGGCATTGACGGAAGAAAGTTTTACGGCATCGGCAATTCCCATAATTCCTTCCACTTTGCCATCTACAGCAATCCAGATCACCGTCTTGCCCAGGTATTCTAGTTTGTCCCACTGTTGCTGTAAGGCATTGGTATCAATACTCAATTCATTCATCCACCGGTGCGTTCCAATTTGTACCAGTCGATTCTCCTGCAAAGACGCTTCGTGAACAGATACATAGCCCTGCACGCCACTTCCAGCGATCGCCTCAAACTCTCGTACATCCGTCAATTCCACCCCTTGAGATTGAGCGTATTGCACTACGGCTTCTGCTAAAGGATGTTCAGAATTGTGCTCAATAGATGCAGCTAAACGCAGCAGTTTGAGTTCATTACCGTTAGCCGTGCCGTTGACCGTGATGAAGTCAGTAACAGTCGGTTTACCTTGCGTAATAGTGCCTGTTTTGTCGAGGACAATCGTTTGCAGTTTATGTGCCAGTTCCAGACTGTCAGCCCCTTTAATCAGGATGCCGTTCTCTGCACCTTTACCTGTTCCCACCATAATTGAGGTCGGGGTAGCCAGACCGAGCGCACAAGGGCAAGCAATAATCAGTACGCCAACGGTCGTGATTAGCGCCATCGTCACGTTGCCCATGACGTTAAACCAGACGACAAAGGTGAGAATGGCGATCGCCATCACCGCAGGCACAAACCATCCAGTTACCTGGTCTGCTAATCGCTGAATTGGGGCTTTGGACCCCTGCGCCTGCTGCACTAGCTTGACGATTTGGGCTAAAAATGTATCTTTACCCACGCGCGTTGCCCGAAACTTAAAGCTGCCCGTTTTGTTGATCGTCGCTCCGATCACTTCATCACCTGGCTGCTTTTTCGCAGGCACACTTTCACCCGTCACCATCGCCTCATCAATCGTCGAAGAACCCTCGACAATCGCGCCATCGACCGGAATTTTTTCGCCTGGACGCACAAGAATTACGTCTCCTAAAACCACCTCAGCAATCGGAATATCGACCTCCTGGCCATTGCGGATCACTCGTGCTGTTTTTGCCTGCAACCCCATCAGCTTGCGAATGGCTTCTGATGTGTGTCCTTTTGCCCGGTTCTCTAGCAGTCGTCCTAACAAAAGCAGAGCAATAATCACTGAGGCAGCTTCAAAGTACACATCTGGGTTCAGCCCTTGAGCAGTGAACCATTGGGGAAAGAAGGTGGGGAAGAGGGAATAAAGGTAGGCTGTCCCAGTTCCCACAGCAACCAGCGTATCCATCGTGGCAGTATGGCGCTTCAACGCTTTCCAGGCGTTTACGAAAAATGAACCCCCTGCCCAAAACAGCACTGGAGCCGTCAGCACAAGCTGAAGCCAGGGATTGTGCAGCCACAGCGGTAGGAAGGGAATCGATAAGCCCGTCATTGCAGGCAATGAACCGATGACAATAATCGCGCTGACAATTCCACTAACCCATACTCTGCGAGTTAATTTCCGATTCTCGGCTTGGCGTTCTCGCCGTTCGGCATCATCTTCGGGAGCCAATACATCATCTGGCATCGGTTGAGCCGAATAACCTGCGGCATTGACGGCTTTCTGAATTTCAGCTAGGTCAGTTCTACCCGCATCGTAAGTGACAGCGGCTTGTTCAGTCCCAAAATTAACGTTACAGGCTGCAATCCCTGGAACTGAGCGGATGGCATCTTCAATGTTGCTGGCACAGGCGGCACAACTCATGCCTCTTAGTTTGAGTGTTATGTTTTCCATTGATCTCCCCCTATGCAACTGTATAACCAGCATCGGTAATGGCTTGCTTGATTTCTGCCTCTTTTGCTTGTGTTTCAACGTTGACCTGCTTCGTTTTTAGGTCAGTCTGCACTGTTGCAGCAGGGTCGATCGCCTTCACTACCTTGGTAATCGTTTCGCTACAGGCAGAGCAAGCCATGTTGGGAACGGTTAGTTCAACTGTCATGATTCAAATCCTCTTGATTTGTAACTGCTCCCATCTTCAAGTGTCTAGTGGGCTGGAGAGTCAAGGGGGTAGCGATAAATTCTTTACATTTCTCTACAAGACTCCCGTAAGCAATTTAACAAGTTAATGACATGCTCAATAGGGATTACCGCTAAAATAGTGACAGCGATGACACAAAAACTTGTGACGCGGTTTGAAGCTGAATGAATGCTGCCAGCGATTGGGAAGGAGAGCATAAATTGGAGCGGCAATCGTAACAAGGCTAACGATAATCAGGAAGGCTGCATCCAGTATAGGGAGAGTTTCAATCCCTCGGTAGCTTG
>JAYUYI010000477.1:0-3843 GCA_043752545.1 Thermoleptolyngbya sp. | reverse complement strand
AACTGCACCGGACTTTGCACGGCATTACTCAAAAAATGCTGACCCAGCAGCTGCGCGAGATGGAAGCGGATAGCATTGTTCACCGGGAGGTATATTTGCAGGTTCCCCCCAAGGTTGAGTATTCTTTGAGCGAGCTGGGGCAAAGCCTGGAACCAATTCTGTCGGTCATGCACGAGTGGGGCGTCAAGTATAGTCAAGAGCAAAAAAAGTAGCGGTTGGGGGTTTAATGTCGGCGTCTGCTTCAATCCTCTGCCATAATGTTGTTTTTGATGCTTTGAGTGTGTGATTCTGGCGAAATTGAGTGAATCATTGATTACTTACTGATTAAAAACAGCGTCTTTGGGTTATTTGGATGCCGTTACTCACGCTATTAACTGATTTTGGCTTGCAAGATATCTACGTTGGGGTAGTGAAAGGGGCGATCGCCCACGTCAACCCAGCGCTAAAGGTGATTGACCTGACACATGAAATTCCACCTCAAGATCTGATGGCGGCTCGGTTTAATCTATTGACCGCTGTGCCATATTTTCCAGAGCGGACGGTGCATGTGGCGATTGTAGACCCAGGAGTAGGTGGGAGTCGTCAGGCGATCGCCATCCAGTTTCAGCGAGGCTTTTTGGTCGGGCCAGATAACGGCATTTTTAGCGGCGTATTAGACCGCTACCCGGCCATTGAAGCGGTGGAGTTGACCCTGCCCCAGTATTGGCGCACCCCCAAGCCCAGCCGCACCTTCCAAGGCCGCGATGTATTTGCAACGGTAGGGGCGCATTTAGCCAGCGGTGCGCTGCTCCGCGATGTGGGCGACCCAATCGCGCTAGAAACCTTAGTAGAACTACCATTGCCCGCCTGTGAAACCCAAGATGGAATGATTACAGGCAACGTCCAATACATTGACCATTTCGGTAACTTAATTACCAACATTTCGGCTGAGTGGCTCTCTGGCACCCGATGGTCTGTGGAATTGGGCTTTGATAGCATTCCTAGAAAAGAAACCTACGCTGATGCGCCATTAGGCAGTTTAGTTTGCCTAATTGGCAGTCATGGTTGGGTTGAAATTGCCGTAAATGGCGGTAGCGCTCAAGCTCAGCTGCAAGTCACCGTTGGCCATCCCCTCCAGGTGACGCTGCACTAGGCTAGCGCTTTTCTAGTAGCCGATACAAGGCCGGGTAGTCTACCTTGGCATTGTGCCGCCGATCCAGCGGAATTTGGCGACACGAGCGAAATTCATCGATCGTGGCCCAGTGCAGCGATCGCGTCAGGCTTCCCAGATCCGTCGCGGTGCTTTGCGGTTCCCACTCAACGAGCAAAATCCGCTGCCCCCGGTGCCAAACCAGCGCCGTGCGCCGCACTCCGGGCTGATGGTGCGCGGCGGCTTCCACAGCAAAGGGATAGAGGTGATTAGCAGCATTCGCCTGCATCTGAGCACTACATCGACCTAACAGCCACAACTGACCTTCAGCATCCAAATAGCCCGCGTCTCCCGTGCGATGCCATGGACAGCCATCCACCCGAAATTTGGTTTCCGCATCGCCCTGTCCATGCAAGTAACCGGGCAGCACATGATCCCCGCTGACGACAATCTCGCCGATCGCACCCGCCGCGAGGCACTGGCGATCGAATTCGGCTTGGGTAAACGCCGGCAGCGGCGTGCCCCACTGGTCGGGTAAGATGCGCAGTTGCAGTTCGGCCACCGGATGCCCCGTCAACAAGCCGCTACCGCTGAGCATGTTTGCTCGATCGTCGGGCTGAAGCTCGTGGTAGGCAATGTGGGCGATTGGCTCGGCCTCCGTTGACCCGTAGACGGCGGTGATCTGAGCCTGGGGAGCGATCGCCTGCATCCGTTCGAGCAATCGCGGAAATACTGGAGCACCGCCAGCAAACACCCGCTGCAAGCTAGGGAGCTGAGTCGAGTGGCGATCGCACGCTTCCACCAACCGTTCCAGAAAAGCCGGAGACGCTGCCGTGCTGGTGGGTCGATAGCGCTGGATTTGCCGCATCACCGTTGTGCCATTTACCTTACCGGGATAGCGCAAATCCACCCCTGGAATCAAACTGGTAACCCCAGACGCCAAATTGGCCAGCACAAAAATCGGTAGAGTTGTGAGGTCAACGTCTCCCGGCGTCAGGCTCAGGCTCTTGGCCAACACCCGATGCTGCGCCAGCAAAAACTCATGCGTCCGCAGCGCCGCCTTGGGTTGCCCCGTGCTGCCGCTGGTGAAGGTCAGCAGCGCCGCCGCAGATATGGGAATGGAGGGTAAATCTTCTGAGCCCGCTTGAGCGTCCGTGGGCGTAGTCTCAACACTTAAAAGTTGGGTTGTGGGCACGGGAAACCCAACCGAGAACGTCAGCGGAATTTGACGCAGAGCGCGTGATTTGAGCTGAAGCAAATGCGCCTTGGGACTAGCAATCAACGCCTCTGGTGGATACATGGCACAGCAGCGCTCCAAATGCTCCACCCCCGCCGCCGGGTCGATAAACATTGCCACCGCCCCCAGCCGAAACAGCGCCAGCAGCACCACATACAGCGAAGCAGACATAGGCTGCAACACCAGCGCCGCCTCACCTGGCTTCAGCCCCGCCCGCCACAGCTGACCCGCCACCTGAGCCGACGCCCACTCCAACTCCGCAAACGTCAGCGCTGACTTGCCTGCGCAGAGCGCATATCGCCCCTGCCGCAAATCAGCGATCGCCACCCCCTGCGATCGCACCGCCACCTGCGCCCGCAGCAGACCCAAAATCCCCCCCGTCCCCTCATCCTTCATAATTCCTCCCCATGCCGTAGTATTCTCACGTCAGACAATAGTTGAAACGGCACAGCCGGAGGATTTACACATGACTGACCCATCGGGATTTAGTTACGCCATCATCGGCACCGGAGCCTTAGGCGGCTATTATGGAGCGCGGTTGCAGCAGGCCGGAGCAGACGTGCACTACCTACTGCGGAGTGACTATGACCATGTGTGCCAGTTTGGCCTAGTGGTAGAATCGCCCGACGGCGACGTTAATCTGCCCCAAGTCAACGCTTACCGAGATGCGGCCAACATGCCCCCCTGCGACGTGGTAGTTGTAGCGCTCAAAACCACCCAGAATCATTTACTCCCGCAGCTATTGCCGCCCGTTCTCAGCCCGCACGGCGTTGTCCTGGTATTGCAAAACGGCCTGGGGGTAGAAGCCAGAGTGGCCGATGTGGTCGGGGCAGAGCGAGTCATGGGCGGACTCTGTTTTCTTTGCTCCAACAAAGTTGGTCCAGGGCATATCCGGCATTTGGACTACAAAAAAATTGAAATTGGTGAGTATAACGCCGAGGGTCATGCCAAGGGCGTCAGCGATCGCATGCGGGCGATCGCCGCTGACTTTGAGCTAGCAGGCATCCCGATCGCCTTAGCAGAAGATTTGGTCTTAGCCCGTTGGAAAAAGCTGATGTGGAACATCCCCTTCAATGGCCTGTCGGTTGTGCTGAACGCCACCACCTACGAAATGATGTTGGATGACAATGCTCGCCAACTCACCACCGACCTGATGACCGAAGTAGTGATGGGTGCTGCTGGGCAAGGGCGGCGAATTCCGCCCGGTTTTCAGGACGAGATGTTGGAGCATACCGCCGAAATGAAACCCTATCGCACCAGCATGAAAATTGACTACGACGAAGCCCGCCCCCTAGAGGTGGAGGCGATGTATGGCGCACCGCTAAAAGCGGCACAGGCAGCGAACGTGCAGTTACCAAAAATTATGGCGCTGTACCAACAACTGAAGTTTTTGGATGGGCGGCAGATAAAAGGGAAAGAGTAGATGCGGTTCTAAACTCGGGACATGCTGGTCTGAACTGGGAGTTTTCTATTTCAA
>JAYUYI010000476.1:0-3843 GCA_043752545.1 Thermoleptolyngbya sp. | reverse complement strand
CAGGGGTTCCGGCGGCTCAGGCTCAAGTCGCCCAAACTCAAGCCACCTTGCAAAAAGCGCAGGCCGACTATAGCCGTTATCAGTCGCTCTATCAGTCTGGAGCCATTTCTCGGCAGCAGCTAGACTCTGCTAAAGCAGCTTACGACGTGGCCTTGGCTCAGCAGCAAGTGGCGCAGCAGGGTGTGCGTCAGGCGCAGGCGCAACTGGCTCAAGCTCAAAATGGGATTGCTGCCGCGCAAGCCGGACTCGCCGCTAGCCGGGGCGGCGTCCAAAAGGCGCAGATGGGCAATGTGCAAACCGCCGTGACTCGCAGCCAATATGATGCCGCCCAAGCCACTATTGCCCAGGCCCAAGCCAATCTTGCCGAAGCCCAATTGCAGCTTTCCTACACCAACCTTAGCGCCCCAGTCGCAGGCCGGATTGGGCGTAAATCTGTGGAGGTAGGCGAACAGGTGCAGCCCGGACAAGCCTTGATGGCAGTCGTGGGTAATGATGTCTGGGTGGTGGCCAACTTTAAAGAAACCCAGTTGGCAGAGATGCAGCCCGGTAAACCGGTTGAAATTACGCTCGACGCCTTCCCCGACCACACCTTTACTGGAAAAGTGTCGAGTCTGTCGCCCGCATCTGGTTCCGAATTTGCCCTGCTGCCGCCAGACAACGCTACGGGGAATTTCACCAAAATTGTGCAGCGGGTTCCGGTGAAGATCACGTTTGATTCCAGCAGCATTCAAGGCTATGAATCCCGCATTAGCCCAGGCATGTCCGCTAGCGTCAGCGTCGATGTGCAGTGAACCCAACGCCAACGCATCTCAGCCCTTTAGCGATCGCTATTCCCACTTGCTGCAGGAGTTTATATGAGTCGGTCTGGACATGACGCGATCGCCAACTCCCGCCGAGAGGATCGGGCGATCGCGCTTCCGTCCCCGGCTCCCGATCACGTTCCCTTCAAAACCTGGATTGGGTTGCTTGGCTCCATTCTGGGCGCGTTCATGGCGGTGCTGGATATCCAGATCACCAATGCGTCGCTGCAAGACATTCAGGCCGCCCTAGGAGCCACCCTGGAAGAAGGCTCCTGGATTTCTACTGCCTATCTCGTGGCAGAAATTGTAGTAATTCCGCTAACGGGATGGCTGTCGCAGGTGTTTTCTGTGCGGCGGTATCTGCTGGTCAATGCCGGACTATTCACCTTCTTTTCCGTTTGCTGCGCCTGGTCGTGGAATTTATCCTCCATGATTGGGTTTCGCGCCTTGCAGGGGTTCACAGGCGGCGTGCTGATTCCAATGGCGTTTACCTTCATCTTGCGCAACTTGCCCCCTGCCAAGCAGCCAATTGGGCTGGCCATGTTTGCCATTACCGCCACCTTTGCCCCGTCAATTGGCCCCACCATCGGAGGCTGGCTGACTGAGAATTTTGGCTGGGAATATATTTTCTACCTCAATGTGATTCCAGGGCTGCTGCTGATCTCCGCCGTGTGGTATGCCGTTGATGCGACGCCAATGCAGTTGGGGCTGCTGAAGCAGGGAGACTGGGGCGGCATTATTGCCATGGCGATCGGGTTAGGCTCGTTGCAAATAGTGCTAGAAGAAGGCAGCCGCAAAGACTGGTTTGAGTCGAGTTTTATTGTGAAACTGGCGGCGATCGCCCTCATCTTTTTAGCCATTTTCTTTTGGATCGAATTCACCCGGCGTCAGCCGTTCATTGAACTGCGGCTATTGGGGCGGCGCAACTTTAGCCTAGCTTCTGTGGTCAACGTAGCGCTAGGGATTGGACTCTACGGCTCCGTGTACATTCTGCCGCTCTACCTAACACAAATTCAGCGATACAACGCCCTGCAAATTGGCGAGGTGATTATGTGGGCGGGCATTCCCCAGCTATTTTTGGTGCCGCTCGTGCCAAAACTGATGCAGCGCGTTGATATTCGCGTCATCATTGCCGTTGGTATTAGTTTATTTTCGATCAGCTGCTTCATGAACTCGTCTCTGACCCACCTGAGCGGGTATGACCAACTGCGCTGGTCACAAATTGTCCGAGCCATGGGGCAACCGCTGATTATGGTACCGCTGTCGTCGATCGCCACGGCTGGCATTCCTCCCGCCTTGGCTGGCTCCGCCTCCGGTTTGTTCAACATGATGCGAAATTTGGGCGGTTCGTTTGGGATTGCTATTTTGGCTACCCTGCTCAAAACCCGCGAACAGTTTCACTCCAACCGCATCGGCGAGCATATTTCGCTCTACAGCTCCGACACTCAGCAGCGGATTGACCAACTCATGCAATTGTTTACCAGTCGAGGGGCCGACCTAGTGACGGCAAAGCAGCAGGCGATCGCCACCCTCGACTCGATTGTCCGCCGCGAAGCCTACGTCATGGCCTTTAACGATTGCTTCCACTTTATTGCGATCGCCCTGCTGGTGAGCGGTATTGCCGTCCTCTTCTTCCAGAAACCCAAAGCAGCAGCTAGCTAAAACGCGATCGGCCACAGCTTATGCACCTGGTAAGGTCATGCCAGGTGCATAAGCCAACATAGATGAATTGAGAGGGCTAAGCCGTCCAGACCTCCCGACCGTTTACGTTATCGTCAGCTGTAAAGTAAAGCGTACCCGATATCCCCGTGCCCGACAGATCACCGATAGCAATCAAATCTTCTGGGTCAGAGGAGCCTGCACCCTCATTAATATCAACGACCCGGATCGGTAAACCAGTGCTGCCGGGACTAATGCTATCGATGCTGTATGGTTCTCTGCCGTCTAGCCCTGTTGCCGAGAAGTAGAGCTTCCCTGCAACTGTAATCAGATTTGCGGGACTAGAACTATTGGGGTTTAGCGGTGACGCGCCGCCGCTAAAAATTTCAATCTGACTGACAGCTAGCGGGTTAGTCGCATTCGGGTCGGTGACCCACAGCTCTGTGCCATCCGTGACATTGTTAGCAGAGAAATACAGCTTGTTGTTGTACACCTTGAAATTGGAGATGCCAGGGCTGGTTGAACTGTTCACACCCGTAGTGATCTGACCCAATTCTTCAATTGCCCCGGTGGCGAGATTGGCTCGAAACAGCTCTTCTCCGTTCGCATCGGATGCCTGGAAATAAGCGTAGCTAACGTTCGCACTGTTCTTAACCACAGCGACACCACTAAAAATACCGGGAATAGACGGTTCTACACCGTCGCCATTCGCATCATAGGTAAAGAACGCACCGGCGCTGTCAACTCGACGCAGCTCTGTGTTCGAATCTGATGACTCAGTCGCGGCCAGGAAAAACAAGTCGCTGCCAATAGCTTGCAGACTAGTGACAAATCGAGGGCTGGTCGCCGCCGAGCCAAACGTTGACAAATTGATGGGTGCACTCGGAGTGGCGCTGCTAGCCCCTGTGATCTTCCAGAGCCGATCTCCTCCCCCCTCGCCGCTGACGCCTGCCCGGTAATAAAGCGTATCTGTAGCTTGCACGTAGGTCAGATCCTCAGATCCGTCACCCGCCGCCGCGATCGCTACCGGAACCCCGCTGCTGTCTAGTCGATACAGCACTTTTCCGGTGGCTTCACCGGTAGCTGTAGCAATGAAGTAAAGATTATTTTGAGCTACGGTTAATTCTCCAGGACTAGAGTTCAAGGCACCCGGCGCAATCTCTGTGACTTGAGAGAGTGTCCCCAGTGAACCACCGCTACTATCCCATTTCCACAATTCAGTGCCGCTTGCAGCGCTACCCGCTGAGAAGTATACGTTGCTGCCGATTGCAGCTAGTTCTTCAATGTTGGTAAATGAGCCAACTTTAACCGTGGTATCGAGCGTTCCCTGCGATCTCCACAGCCCAACTGGCGTATTCGGTGTGCCGTCCGCGCCTATAAAAAA